>CBDUYP010000127.1:0-3753 GCA_965371485.1 uncultured bacterium | reverse complement strand
CTCTTGCGGTTTTCTGCTTTCTGTCTGTTCCGCTGTTTTCCCAGGAAGAGGTCTCCCAGGTTGAAATCAACGGTGATCAGGTCGAGTTTTCCATGAAGGAGAACAAGGTCATCGCACGGGGTGATGTCGTTGTTGTTAAAGGGGACGTCAAGCTTTTATGTGATCAACTTGAATTTTTCCGGGAGACAAAGATCGCCATAGCCGAAGGGAATGTTGTGATGATCCAACCCGATGGCCGTATGGAGGCAGACAGGATGGAGTTCAACTTCGGTACGAAAAAAGGGGATTTTTTTGATGCCAGATTCGCTTCGAAACCTTTTTTCGGAAGAGGCGAAACCGTATCCCGTGTGGGCGAAAACCATATGCGAATGAAGAAAGGTTATCTTACGACCTGTGATTTAGATAAACCGCATTTCCGTTTTTTCTCCAAAACGACCGACATTTATCCCGGGGATAAATCCGTGTCCCGCAATGTCCGTCTTCTTGTCGGAAATGTTCCACTTATTTTTATCCCGAAATATACGCAGGATCTGTCAAAGAAAAGACCTCTTGTGACCTATACGCCGGGATATGATAAACAATGGGGCGGCTTCCTGCTCTCCTCAATATCTTATAAAATGAATGAGAATCTTAACGGAACACTGCATCTCGATTACCGTACCCGAAGGGATGTCGGCGTTGGGGCTGATGTGCAATATGAAGCAGAGGACTACGGGGAAGGGATTATCCGGACGTATTATATGAATGAACGCAGGCTTAGTACCAAGCATCATATCTGGAAGGAACGGGATCAGCCGACGAGTGAAAGGGAGCGGTTCAAGGTCGAATGGCGGCATAAATGGGACATCGATGAAAAGACGGACATTATTTGGCAGTATTATAAATTAAGCGACAGTGATTTCTTAAAAGAATATTTTGAGCGTGAGTATGAAAAGGACATATCAACAAACACGTATTTTCTTGCAACAAAGGGGGGGGCTGCCGGGACATTCAGCTTCCGCACGGATGTACGCGTTAACCGTTTTACATCGGCGCTCGAGAGACTTCCGGAAATCAGTTACAGCAGCCCCAGCGCACAGATTGCCGAAACGAGATTTTATTTCAAGGACACAACGACCTTCTCCAACCTGACCCATAAAGATGCCAGCCCCACGGAAGAGAGAAAAAAGACGATGCGCGTAGATACCGACAATGAACTGTCGTATCCGATGAAAGTTTCTTTTATTGAACTTAGGCCCTTTGTCGGCGGGAGGCAAACCTATTACAGCAGGACCATCGACCCCTTGGGATACCATTCCATTCGGGGGCTGTTTCGAACAGGGGCTGATCTGAATGCAAAATTTTACAGGATTTTTGACCAGTATACCAATTGGGGGGGGTTGGATATTCACCGCTTGCGCCACGTTATTACTCCTTCTGTCGCTTATAATTATACTCATGATCCGACCATGCCCAATGACCAGTTTAATCAACTGGATGCTCTCGATTCGGAAAGCCGCGCGCATATTCTCACCTTCTCTCTTGAAAATAAATTGCAGACAAAAAGGAGTAAGAAAAGTGTGGATCTGGCAAGGATTCTTGTAAGTACCAATTTTCATTTAAAAGAACAGCCCGGGAACACGGGAGGGTTTAATACGTTAACTGCTGATATTGATATAAAACCGCAAGACTGGTTATCATTTTATCTGGACGCGAATTATGATACCCGCAAGAGGGAGCTGCAAACAGTGAATTTCGATCTTTATATCAATGATAGGAGCGACGATTGGTATCTGACATTCGGCAAACGGTGGAACGGGAGTGCGGACGACCTGATTACAACAGAACTGGGATATTCCCCCAATCAGAAATGGCGATTCACGACCTATCAACGCTATAACGCGGGAGAAGGGGTCCTTAAAGAACAGGAATATAGTGCCCGGCGGGATATGCATGCCTGGATTCTGGATATTAACTATAATCAGACGCGCGGACAGGGAAATGAGATCTGGCTTGTTTTCACGATGAAGGCGTTTCCCGAAATGGGATTTGATCTCGGCACGAGTTTCAACAGGAGAAAAACAGGTTCCCAGAGTAGAACAGCAGACTGATTAAAATGAATATTACTATCATAGGTTCCGGATATGTCGGGTTGGTCACAGGGGTTTGTTTGTCCGCTATCGGACATAAGGTTATTTGCGTTGATAATGATTCGGAGAAAATAAAAAAACTTAAAACAGGGAAGTCGCCTATCTTTGAGCCGGGGATAGAGGAATTCATGAAGAAGTTCATGAAGAAAAAAAGTTTGTCTTTTACGACTTCGTTCAAGGACGCAACAAGGAAATCGCAGGTTATTTTTATTGCCGTGGGAACGCCTTCAAAGAAAAACGGAGACGCGGAGCTGACTTATGTTGAAAACGTGGCCAGACAGATTGCCGTGAACATGGATTCCTATAAGTTGATCGTCGAGAAATCGACGGTGCCGGCTGCAACCGGTAAGCGTATTGAGCGAACCATCCAATTGAATTTACCAAAAAAGTACAAGACGGGAAAGGACCCCATCACGTTTGATGTTGCCTCTAACCCGGAATTCTTAAGAGAGGGATCCGCGATTGAAGATTTTATGAATCCTGACAGGGTTGTTATCGGCGTTGAATCCAAAAAAGCCGAAGGCCTTCTGCGTGAGATTTATAAACCGCTTAAAACGCACATGGTCGTGACCAATATCAATTCAGCCGAGATGATTAAACACGCTTCGAATTCATTCTTGGCGACAAAGATTTCATTTGTCAATTCGGTTGCCCGGATTTGTGACAGGGTCGGGGCTGATGTCCTGAAGGTCGCCGAGGGCATGGGCTTTGATAAACGCATCGGCAGAAGTTTCTTAAATGCCGGGATCGGATACGGAGGGAGTTGTTTTCCCAAGGACGTTGATGCCTTTATTCGTCTGAGTGAAAAAAGCGGATACAATTTCGGAATCTTAAAAGAGGTCAGAAACACCAACGAGAATCAAAAGGCTGCCTTTGTGCATCTTATTGAAGACAAATTGTGGATTATCAGAGATAAGGTCATCGGCATATTGGGGCTGGCCTTCAAACCTGATACCGACGATATGCGCAATGCCCCCTCTCTTGATATCATTACAACTCTCCAGAGTGAGGGAGCAAAGATCAGGGCCTATGACCCGCAGGCCATGCCCAATGCCCGGAAAATGTTAAAGGGCAAGGGCATGACTTATTGCAAGGATGTGTATACTCTGGCCAAGGGGTGTGATTGTTTGTTGATTTTGACAGAGTGGAATGAATTTAAAGGAATCAATTTTAGAAAACTGCGGCAAAGCATGAAACAGGCTGTTATTTTTGACGGCCGCAATCTTTATCATAAGGAAAAGTTGGAAGAACTTGGATTCGAGTATCATGGCATCGGAAGGGGTGTGTGACGGATATGGATAGACGAAGGAAAGTTGTTGTTGTGACCGGAGGTGCCGGATTTTTGGGGAGCCACCTGTGCGACCGTTTTATCCGGGACGGCTTAAAAGTCATCAGCCTTGATAATATGATTACCGGAAATATCAGGAATATCAGACATCTTCTTAAAAACAGGCATTTTAAATTTATCAAACATGATGTTTCCAAGGAAATCAAAATAAAAGGTTCTGTGGATTATATCCTGCATTTTGCCTCACCGGCCAGCCCTGTTGATTATTTAAATTATCCGATTCCCACGCTTAAAGTCGGTTCCCTGGGAACACATAACACCTTAGGGCTGGCCAAG
>CBDUYP010000126.1:0-3767 GCA_965371485.1 uncultured bacterium | reverse complement strand
TTGTCTTTCGGTGGATTTCGGGATTAGCGGGGTTTTCAAATTGCTGCGGTATAAAATATCTCTTATCAGACTCGGCCAATTCTTTGGCCTTTTTAATGGCTCCTTTCATCCCTTCATGTCCGGGAGTCAGGATCAGGTTGGCACCGAAACATTTTAAAAGGGCCCGGCGTTCTAAGCTCATGGTCTCCGGCATGGTCAGAGTGAGTTTGTAACCTTTGACAGCGCAAACAAAGGCCAGCGCGATCCCTGTGTTGCCGGAGGTCGGCTCAAGGATAACGGTTTCCCCTTTCTTGATGTGACCGGCCTGCTCGGCCGCCTCCACCATACTCAGTCCGATGCGATCCTTAACAGACCCCAACGGATTGTAAAACTCCAATTTAAAAACAATATCCGCATGACATCCCTGCGCAATCCTTTGGGCTCTCACCAAAGGTGTCTTTCCGACGAGTTCGGTAATGTTATCGGCAATATTCATTCTGATCTCCGTTGTATTTCTGTAAGGACAGGTCGCGACCTGTCCCTACCTTTTTTTAAACATATCATTAAAATCGAAATCGCTGCCGGCGTGACACCGCTGATACGGTTCGCCTGGCCCAGGGTCATGGGCCGGTAGTGTCTTAACTTTTGTTGAATCTCTATGGAAAGCCCCGGAATGCCTTCATACTCCATGTCCGTCGGGATTTTGATATTTTCAATGTGACGGAACCGCATCACATCTTTAAATTGCCGCTGAATAAAACCTTCATATTTAATCTCATACACAACCTGATCAATGATCTGGGATTGAAATCCCCCCCTATCCCCCCCTTTTTCAAAGGGGGGGGAAGAAAAACCTTCAATTTTCCTCGTGGCTAACATAGCATAGTTCACTTCCGGCCGCTTCAGGATATCGCTTAATAAAGCCGGTTGTTTGAAAGGACGGCTGCCCTTTTTCTCAAGGAGATCATTTAAAGCTATCCCTTCCTCTGAACCGGGCAGGATACGCGTTGACTTTAAATGCCGGATCTCTTCCTCGATGCAGGTATATTTGTGAAGAATCTGTTTATACTCCCTGTCTGTCAACAGACCGAACGTGTGTCCGTATTTGGCGAGACGCTTATCCGTATTATCTTCCCTGACAATCAAACGATATTCAACGCGCGAGGTAAACATGCGATACGGCTCATCGGTTCCCTTGGTAATCAGGTCGTCAATCAAGACACCAATATAAGATTCCTCCCTGCCCAGGATGAACGGTTTTTTATTTTTTACATTTAACGCCGCGTTGATCCCGGCCATGATTCCCTGAGCCGCGGCCTCTTCGTATCCTGTTGTCCCGTTAATCTGTCCGGCGAAAAACAGTCCCTTGACAGATTTTGTCTCGAGTTGGGCTGTTAGTTCCGTCGAACGGATGACCCCGTGCTCAATCGCGTAACCGGGCTGTGTGATTTTTGCCTTTTCAAGACCTTTGATAGAATGCACCATTTTCTCCTGGACATCGACCGGAAGACCGGTGGAAATACCGTTGGGATAATATTCGTGACTATTCCCCTTAAGCCCTTCGGGTTCAAGAAAAACCTGATGCGTTAATTTATCCGCAAACTTCTTGATCTTGTCCTCGATGGAAGGACAATAACGAACGCCCGTTGCCTGGATCTGCCCCGAGTACATCGGAGAGAGATGCAAATGGGAACGGATAATGGCATGCGTCTTTTCATTGGTGCGCGTAATAAAACACGGCAATAATTCCTGATTCCCGGGAATGCGGGGTGTCCGGAAAGAAAAAGGAACCGGCCGTTCATCAGAATGCTGGCTCTCAAGTTTTGAAAAATCAATGGTTCGTCCGTCTAACCGCGGGGGCGTTCCTGTTTTAAAACAGGTCATCTCAAACCCCAAGTCCCTGATATTATCGGCCAAAAGGCTGCAGGCGGGTTCCGTAATCCTGCCGCCGGTGACAATCTTCTTTCCCATATGTATGCGCCCGTTTAAGAATGTCCCGGCGGCAATAATAAGGGTTTGACAATGAATTTCTTCCCGGGAGGCCATCCGGATTCCCGAAACCCGGTTCCCCTTAACACAAATTTCGCTGACCTCACCGCTGATGACGGTAAGATTTTCTTCACTGCTGACTTTCTCCTGCATATAATGGGCATAACGTTTACGGTCTGATTGGCACCGGGAAGACCGAACCGCCTGCCCCTTGGAGGCATTCAATTGCCGGAACTGTATGCCAGAGTGATCAGCCGCCAGTCCCATCTCTCCGCCTAAGACATCAATTTCTTTAACAAGCTGCCCCTTGCCAACGCCCCCGATGGCCGGGTTACAACTCATCCGGCCGATGGTGTCCTGCGACAGGGTTACCATGGCACTGCGGCATCCCATGCGGGCTGCTGCCAACGCCGCCTCAATGCCGGCATGTCCGCCGCCGATGATAATACAATCAAATTCGGGATTATTCATTATTGATATTTCCTGTAGGGGCGTATGATCATACGCCCCTACTTTTTTTTAACAATAAAAAATGAATTGATAATGGCAAATACCAGAAAGACGCCGGCCAGGGCATTGAGGTCCTCATATTGAAAATTAGTAAACGTCGCCGATAGAATAAATATAATCGCGGAAATCCACAGGGCATACAGAACCGCAGAAAAAATGGTGGTCACGAGATTTTTATTTGAGAACATCGCAGGAATCTCTTATGATCAATTGAGGTTCCATGACATTCCGAGTGGGAGATTTCTTTTTTCCAGACACGATCGCGTGCAGACATTTGACGGATTCTTCTGCCATCCTGAATAACGGCTGTTGAACCGTGGTAAGAGCCACCGGGCCGTAAAGGGAAGCGGGATTATCGTCAAATCCCAAAACAGAGATGTCCTCGGGAACCTTTCGTCCTTTTTCCAAAATCACAGCAATGATTTCCAGAGCCATATCATCACTTGCGGCAAAAATAGCCGTCGGCGGTTTTTCGAGTGATAATAACTTTTCCGCTGCCACGCGGGCGCTTCGACGGGAATAATCCCCTTCAATAATATACTCATCAGGAATATCCAGTTTTTTCTCTTTTAGAACCTCTTTAAAACCATTCAACCTCTCTTTGCCCGCCTGGGTCCGGAGATTTCCCGTAACGGTTGCAACGCGCTTGTGCCCTAACCCGGTTAAATAATCCGTTGCCGCACGGCCTCCGGCAAGATTATCGATCCCGATATAATTGACATCCATGTCCTTAACAATATTGTTAATAACAATACAGGGAACCCCGGCCTCTAAAGCGGCTTCAACCTGTTTCCTGTTCTCGATAACATCCGCAAAAATAATCCCGCCCACACTATTCATATTGAACTGATTCTGTCCGCTTGTAATATGAAAAACAAGATCCAGCATCAGGGACTCACAGGCATGGCCGACACCGCGGATGAGTTCAACGGCATAAAAGGAATAAAAAATGCCGGGGTATCCCGGCATGACTAATCCTATCGCGTTATTGGAACCGCGGGCCAACCGCTGAGCGCTGACATCGGGTTTATATTTTAAAGCCGCAACAGCCTCTTCGACCCTGACACGGTTCTGCTTGGTGACGGTGGGAACATTATTGATGACACGCGACACCGTCGTGATGGAAACCTTGGCGCGACGGGCGACATCTTCTATGCTGTTTCGTTTTTTCTCTCGGACCATTGTTTTATAGTGTAGGAATTCCCGTCGTATATACGTCGTATATACGACGGGAATTCCGATACGGGCGTAAAATAGGATCGGCCTTACGGCCGAACCTATTTTACGGC
>CBDUYP010000125.1:0-3773 GCA_965371485.1 uncultured bacterium | reverse complement strand
TTGCCCACCGCTTCAACGGGTTTAACATCATTCTTCTTGAGCATCTCATCAATGCGGGCCATCACCATCTTAACACCCTTTAAGAAAGCCTCGTAATCGTCATGTTTTGTGTGAGCAACATCAACAGCACGCTTAAGATCATCAAGGATTCCCAAAAACTCTGTGACGAGTCCTTCGTTGGCGTATTTGACAAATTCTATTTTTTCGCGATCCGTGCGTTTACGGACATTCTCAAATTCGGCAAGAACCCGGATGTATTTGTCCTTGAATTCAGCGGCTGTTTGCTTAAGACTCTGGTACTCGGAATCTTTTATTTTGATCGTTTTGTCTTTGACCGGCTTACCTGTGCCCGCCTGTCCCCGAGAGGGGGTCAGGGTACTTTTCTTGTCCTGCGGGTGATCATGTGCTCCGGTTTTCTTTTCTTTTACGACCATGTGACATTGTCCTTTTATTTAGCTAATTTTGAATTTCCATCCCGACAAATCGGGAGGGAAATTCAAAATTACAAAATTTTATTGATCAAATCGGAAAAATAATCCAACGCGCAAACAACGCGCTGGTAATCCATGCGTGTAGGCCCCAGCACGGCAATACGTCCACTCTCGCCTTGACGGGTCTTGTACCCGGACACAACCAGCGAACACCCATCCACATCCGAACAAGCCATTTCGTGTCCGATGTAAATATTGGTCTTTCGTTTGATCTGACGGTTAATGATCTCTAAAATACGCTCTTTCTTCTCTAAAATTTTCAGAATGTTGCGGATTTTACCAATGTCCCGGGAATCAGGATATTCCACAACATACCCGGTTCCTTTACAAAAAATGCGGTCTTCCCGGCCGTCAACGGAAATAATGCTCGTGTACTGTGTCAACTCGGAAATGACCTCTGAGGTCTTGTCCAGAATATCCTCTAAATTCTTAACCTCCTGCTCGTATTCCGCTTTAATGCGCTGTTTTTCCATCTCAAGAAGATTGATCTCTTCCATGAGATGATCAACGTAATACCGGTAGCCTTCCTGGGTGGGAACGCGTCCGGAAGAAGTGTGGGGATGTGTCAAATAACCGTCCTGTTCAAGCTCAGCGAGAATATTTCTGATGGTTGCCGGACTCAGGCTTAAAATATGCCCGTGCGCGATGTGTCCGGAACTCACCGGACTGACAGTCTTGATGTATTCATTAACAACAATACCCAAAACCATGTCTTTTCTGTTACGGTAATCCACTTTTGTCGGTGTCATGATTATTTTAGTCCGAATGCATCTCTTAGAGTTGCTTCAACTTATTTTCAAAACACAACACTTAGCACTCTTGCCCCCTGATTGCCAAAGAGGTATTGTACCAAAAAAACCTTTCTTGTCAAATTAAGATTTATTGGCCGGTTTTGGCGGATGGTGTCGCTATTTTTAAAATAATTTGGCCAATCCCTTGTCCAAAAGCTCCTGATTAAGGTAACGGCCATTCTCAAAAACCTTTTCCTTGCTCTGTTCCCCCAGCGCGTAAAAAATGTGCCCGATGTAGCGCCCGTAAATGTCAATCTTGTTTGTTTTCACCATGACAAAACCTGTTTTCGCCAACTGCTCTTGCACGTATTTGCATGCCTCCTGCCCTTTTGGCTCACCGAGTGGCGGGGTGTCGATGCCGGCGAGGCGCACCCTCTGTTCCTTCCACACCGTAAACCCCAGATCCATCATCAAAAGCAAAGTATCCCCGTCGACAACACGCTTAACCAGCGCCTTGTACAAATAAACCGCTTTGGTGGGACGGGTGAGCGTCCCGGACGCGGATGTCTTTCTTTTGGATGTGCGGCGCGATTCAAACCGGTTGTTTTCAATGGCTGTCCGCAATTGCCGGCAATCGAGATGTTCGGTTGTGGCAAGAAATTCGTACCACGCGCGTTCTTCTGCGTCACGCAGGGGAATCAGCATTTTGTAATGCGACCACGTAAGAATCTTGCTACTGGTAGCAAGATTGTAAGCTTTAAAAAAAGAAACACACCTCGTTAATGTCGCAGCATCAATGCTCAGATCCTCTGAGAGATCCGCCAGCACCGCGTCCCCGTAGCCGGCATTTTCCGTCAATCCCTCTTTGGTAATCCTCTTGCCGATCTCCCAGTAGGTGAGGACCGTTTCCTGGCGGGCCGCCCTGAGCGCTCTTTCTTTGCCTGCATCAACAAGCCCGCGGATGTCCTTAACCAATTTCGCGTAACGGGACTCACTTAAGATTGCGTTTGCCATCCTGCCCTCCTTCTGTTAAGGTTTCCAGTCCTTAATACGCACGCCGGCTCGAAGGTACTCCACAACCACCTTCTGACCCTTCTGCCACTTCAGGCGCCGGACCACGTCTTTGGGAAGGGTCACGTAGTAAGTTCTCGTCTTACCGGTAACCGAAATCTTTCTGAGGTTTTCTTGATCCGTTTTCACGAGAGTACGTACCCGGGGACGGACCCGAGTACGTACCCTTACGCTTACGATACGAAAAAACCCCTGCCGCGTCAAGCGTTTTCTTTAACGAAGTCACCATAAGTATATCCCCTATCTGTTTTTGAACCCTTCCACCTTGTCAACCAAAGGAAGCAAGGCATCGAGATAGCCTTCAATCGAGGATACATTACTCTTAAGGCCGGATAAATTCGGGGTTAAATTTTCTTCGGGATGAAATTTTAGCGTAACAACCCCTTCGATAATCTCCAATGACATCACCGGATGGCCGCGGGGGTCCATATTTTTGAAATGGGCAAATACCTTCACAATATTGGCATCCGCCAATAGTTTATTTGCATTTTCAGGGTCATTCGTATAAACCTGGAATTCCTTTAAGGCCTTCGGCAAGTCCACCCGTCCCTTATCCTGACTCCCTCCCGCTGCAATCTCACTGAGAAAACTGACATGAGAGCGCATCCCGGAGCGCGACTGTTCTGTAAAACTCAACGTCAACTTGCCCGGTGTCAGGGCCTTTAAATATCCTTTATACGTGTGGCGCCCAAATCCCTGCTCCTCAATATCTTCAAAACAAAACGTTTTTTCTTTGTAAGAAAAATTGATTTTGTAAGAATTATCATATTGCTGCGATTTCTCAAGACGTCCTTCCAGAAAATCAGCCATGGCCTCGAGATATTTCTTTCTAAAAGTCTCTTTATGAGGCGACTCTCTGCTGAAAAAACCGATCGCAACGATGAGCCCGACGATTAATAAAATAATTAAAGGCGACATAGGCCTCATTATATCACAGAAGAAAATCTTTGAAAGGCCATCCCGTTGTATAATAGAGCCCATGCAATACGATCCCTTTCAAAAAAAGGCCATCGACTGTATCAACAAGGGCTGCTCGGTGATTGTCTCGGCCCCTACCGGGTCAGGGAAAACCGCCATTGCCGAGTATGTCATTGAACAGTGTCTTAAGCGCCATGAAAAAGTCATCTACACCTCCCCGGTCAAGGCCCTGTCCAACCAGAAGTTCCGCGATTTTACAGAAATTTATCCCGACAAGGTCGGTATTCTCACAGGGGACGTCAGCATGAACACCTCAGCCCCGGCTCTTATTATGACCACGGAGATATTCCGCAACAAAATTCTTGAGAAAGAATCCTCACTAAGGAGTTACACATGGATCATCTTTGATGAAATTCATTATCTCGACGACCTCGCGCGCGGCACAGTCTGGGAAGAATCCCTGATCTTCTTACCCGATCATATGAAGATCCTCGGCCTTTCCGCCACCATTCCCAACATCGACGAACTGGCGCAGTGGATTGAAAGCATTCACAAACACAAA
>CBDUYP010000124.1:0-3803 GCA_965371485.1 uncultured bacterium | reverse complement strand
GTATAAGCACCGAATTCCTTTTTGGCAATCGTAATGTCGTCGGTATTCAACCCGCTTCCCCAGATGTCGTTCTTTACATCATAGTAATCGATCCCTGTGACGAAATTGAATTCTTTGTTAAAAATCGTATGATCAAATATGTATTTTCCCGTTATGCCTATAGTATCGATCATCCTCTTCGTACCAAAATCAAAGGCATTAAACAAGGCATAGGTATCCCGGTTGCGGTAAGAAAGATCGACGACAAAACGGCCCCATTCTATGTCCTGGGGCCAGGGGGACACATCCAGCGTCAACTGAACATACCGGTCTTTGGTTGCGGCAAAATCCCCTTCGTCAGCCGAACCCCGGCGCCCTTCCTCTTCCAGCTCGGTTGCATTAAGCCCCCCGGGAAGGTCATAATCATCCTCGTGCCAGGAGGTCGCCAGTTTAATCTTAAGCTTGTCAGACATGCGATAACCCAATTTGACATTGAAATCTTTGGTTAACAGGTCACTGTTGGCCCGGTATCCGGTGGTATCATAATGTTTCGCATAAAAATAATAGGACAACCCCTTGTAAGCGCCTGAAGCCTCCAAATCCTGGCCAAAGGCCTCATAACTTCCATAAATGAGTCCGACTTTTCCGGAGAAATCTCCTTTCCCTTCTTTGGTGATAATATTGATGACCCCGCCGACGGCATTGTCCCCGTAAAGAACGGATCCGGCACCCCGGATAATTTCAATGCGCTCCACGGCTTCCAGGGGAATTTGCAATAAATCCGGGCCTGAGATATCAATGGAATTGACCTTGCGGTCGTTGACGAGTACCAGAATATTGCGGTTGGCGGTATCGCCAAAACCACGGATATCAATGGTGGCGGTCTTGGCGGTGCCGGTATCGTAAACATTAACCCCGAGTTGTTCCTCCAGGACCTCCTGAACGGTCTGCCCTGTTGAAGCGCTAATCTCGCCCGAACCGATGACGGTCACATTCGAGGCCATTTTATAATCATGCTGGGCCATGCGGCTGGCCGTGACCACAATTTTCCCTAAATCACCGACAACAGCCGCGTGACTGTTGGTGATCCCGAACCCCGTCATAAACAATGCGCACACAACAATCTTTACTAATTTCATTTTTTCTCCTTTTGAAATTCCGATGCCATAAAAAAATCCCCCCCGCCATACTTTATGGCGGGGGGGATTGCACCCTAATAACTTCATCCCCAAATATCTATACATTTCTTACTGTCTAGCGCAGCAGAGCATGCTAAAGCTGAATAAGGTGTTCTGGCTCCCCCTGCTCTCGCCAAAGGCGGGACAGGGGATTACAGCGGCGGGACCGCTCCTGATTCTCACAGGATTTCCCTTTTTCCCCGACGACCCTGAAAACCCGGGCCGGGGAGAACTCAACATAAATTGTAGAAGAACAGTTCAGCCAAACTCAGGCTGTTAATAAAACGCGTGCTAAAGACGTATTTTTAATACGCAAAGCAATAAATTCATAAAGACCAAACATAACAACGGAATAGACGAACGTACTTAAAAGCATCATTCTAAAAAACGGTATGGCTAACAGGAAACACTGCGATAATCCCGCAAGAGTACGGGGATACAAACCTGACACAAGCCAGACACCCGCATTTGTCACCAGAAAGAAAAGGATGGCAGACGCTAAACTCGTCGTGGCAATCGTTTTAATGCTTTTGTGTTTTCCCACCCAAAGTCCTATGGCAGCAATCAACACAAGGCTTCCCCACGTAAAAAACATGGTGCGATGTAAACCGATAAAGATGTCCGTAACCGCCATGAGGGCCACCGGCAGCAGGAGGGCATATTTCTTCTTTAGATAAACACCGCTGAATAATGCAAGGACAATGACAGGGGTAAAGTTAGGAATATGAAACATAAATCTTGCGGTCATCCCAAAAATCAACAAGAGGATTGCTAACATCAAAATGAGACTCCTTTCTTTCCGGTAGTAATGGTAATAAAAAATATTATAGCTAAATCCTTCTTGAAGTCAATAAAATTCATCCGGTATGAAAATACGCCCCTGGAATTTGGACGAATAAGAAAATAACAGCCACCATCAGATTCAGCAGGACCTTGATACAAACGGCAAACGCAAACGCGCAGGCCGGGCATATGATCCCGCTCACCAAAAGTCCCAGGCCCAGCATCACAATCACCGAAATCAGCGGGATAACCACCACATTGGCCACAATGCCCACAGGAGTAATGATATGAAAATAATAGACGATCAGGCCGGCCACACCCAGATAAGCCGATAGAGAGACAGCAAAAGATTGCATAAGATAGCGGATGATTTTTGACTTATTATCCGGGAACAATCGCTTGAATCCGTTCATAAACTTCGGATAAAAAGAAATGATCGAAAAAACACTGACGAACGACAGTTGAAATCCCACATCAAATAAATTCAAAGGATTCATCAAAAGAATAAGAAGAGCCGCAAGCCCAAGGGTATTGATCGAGTCTGTTTCCCGTTCAATGATAAAACTGACAAGAAACACATTGATCATGATCGCGGCGCGTATCACCGAAGGCCGTCCGCCCGTTAAAAAAGCATAAAATGTCAGAAGAAAGATTGTTGAAAGATACTGTCCTTTTCGCGGTATCGGCAGCATTTTTAAAAATAGAAATATCAAAAATGCAACGGTACTCAAATGCAACCCGCTGATAGCAAAGATATGAGAGACCCCGCATAGCTCACAAAGCTCCCTGATATGTTTTGGAAAGTTATAACGTTCACCGAGGAGGACGGCCTGCATGATAGCTGCCTCATTTTTTGAAAGATGCTCTTCTAAAACGGCGCTTAAACGGTGTCTGACTTTAAGGGATACGGCTTTAAAAAAATTTCCGCGGCGGGACCGGATTATTTTGACGTATCCCTGTTTTTTGACACTCAGGATAAGTTTGATGCTTTTCCGGTTTAAATATTCCCGGTATGAGAAGGTACCGTCAGACGAAAATTCAAAAGGTTTATGCAGCTTTCCTTCAATAAGCACATCATCACCGTAAGCTAAATCTTCATCGCGGAAGATATTAACTAAAATTTTACCTGATTTCTTTTTCCATCCCCAACGTGTTTTGAAACGTTTGACTTTTAGCGTAAACGTTGTTTTCTTTCCCTTAAAAAAATGACGTTTCTCAACGTCTGTGACAATGATCCCTTCGACCTTAACGGGATCCTTCCCATAATATCTGGCGATGTGATAAATATGATCTTTCGACAGGGCCTGGTATCCCTTTGAAAAGACAGCCCCTGCAAGAACAATCGACAGAAGCACAAAGACCGTTGCTACGATCTTCCTTCTTTGCGTCAACAAGCTCAACAGGATCATCAGAAAAGCAAGAAAAGCAAGAATCCCAAAAGAAAAGGAAACCCATTCATTAACAAGAATCCCCAGGCTCAGGAACAGGGCAATCCACAATAGGGGGCGGTGTCCGATGGTCATCTATGAAAGCCTATTTGCTTTTTGGGGCTCTCGGGTGGTGTCATGAGCTGGCGAATGGCCTCAAAGATGGCCTTTATCTCACGACCATGCTTCCCGACCTTTCCTTCAAGGTCCCGCAATTTATAAGCCAGTTCTTTGTGAGCCGAAAAGATTTCTCTGAGTTTGACAAATGCACGCATAATCGCAATATTCATCTCAATGGCCCTTTCACTATTAAGGACAGAAGAAAGCATAGCCACACCCTGCTCGGTAAAGGCGTACGTTCGATATTTAGAATGTAGCCTTTTTTTTAAGGTCGCAAATTGCGACCTTAAAGCATCCATTTCCTCCCTTGATAGCC
>CBDUYP010000123.1:0-3834 GCA_965371485.1 uncultured bacterium | reverse complement strand
GGCGAGGAGCGCAACTGCTGCAACACATTAACAATCTCTTGAGTGCGGCCGGTGTCAAAACCTATTCCCTCTTCCTTTAAAACCTTCACATTGCCGGTTTCCTGCCCGGGAATCGCGTTGAAAAATATAAGCGGCAGGCCGCTGACCAAGGCTTCCGATATCGATAACCCGCCGGGTTTAGTAACCATCACGTCAGAGACAGCCATCAGTTCGTCCATATTGTCCACCAACCCGTAAATCTTTGCAAAATCATTTCCCATCCGGATCAACCGCTTGCGCAGAACCTGATTATGGCCGCATACGACCAAAACCTGAAAGTCAGGTAAAGCCTGAAGGATATCCTCTATCGGACCGATGCCGAACGACCCTGTCGCGACAAGCACGGTAAAGACATCCTCTTTTAATCCAAGCCTCTGCTTCAATTCTCTCATATCTGTATGACTCGAAAATTTTGTATCCGTCGGAATCCCTGTAACCATAATGTCACCCCCGTCAATACCCAAAGACAAAAGTTTTCTCCGTGTCTGTTCACAGGCCGCCGCATAAAAGTCAATACCCTCGGATAACCAGATACTGTGGACATCAAAATCCGTAATCGCAGAGATAATCTTAGAATTAATCTTGCCTTTTCGCTTTAAATACGCGGCAACCTCATTGGGGAAGAAATGCGTGGAAATAATATAATCAAAATTCTCTCTCTTTAAATACCCTGCCAGGGCAGAGGCATTGATGGAATTATATATCCTCCGCACCCCCCTCACAAGCGGGACGATCAAGGGGATATCAATAAGCCGGAATAATAGTCCCCAGAGCCAGGGAACATAGGTGATGACAAAGGTATAGGTGCCGCTGTAGAGGTATTTGTAAAAACGGTTGGTATAATCAAGGGCATCAACGATAACAACATCAACACCGGTTGAAGACTTAAGGCTGTGATAAAGGGCCTCGGCGGCTTTGCGGTGGCCGGCCCCGGCAGAAGCATGGATAACCAGAACCTTCATATTTAATGGCCATTCTGATTAATGATCTCTGTCGCTTCAAAAAGATTCTTAACAATATGGTCGGGCCTTACCTTCCATTTACGCATATAACGGCGGTCTTCTCTTCCCGAGAGGACAAAAATCGTTTTACATCCGGCATTATGCCCGGCAGCAATATCTGTTTCAGTATCTCCGACAAAGAAAGCCTTCTTTGCCGATCTTATAGACTTATTCAACGACTCCAATGCCTTGCGAACCGATCCGATGTCCGGTTTGCGGCAATCGCATCCTGCATCTGCCTTATGCGTACAGTAAAAGACCTTTTTGATCTTCCCGCCGGCTTTTTTAACTTCCGTAATCATGTTACGGTTAATGCGATTTAATTTATCCCGGCTGTAAACTCCTTTACCGACACCCGCCTGATTGGAGACAACAAAAATCGTATATCCGGATTCCGTTAAAATCCTTAAGGCATCCAGCGCCCCGGGGATAAAGTGAAAATCTTTCACCTTGGTCACATAATTCCCGTTGCCCGGAAACTTGTTAATAACACCATCCCGGTCTAAAAAAACAACTTTCATAATTCCGTCCTCATCCTTTCTTTTGTTTCATTTCCCAGTATTTCGCGTAACTTATAACCTGGTACAGCGAAGCAAAATAGGCAACCATAAATCCGACGAAACCATCTTTAAAACCTCTCTTTCGAATAAAAGAACGCAAAAACCGGTCAATACTTCGACGGATAACGCGGCCGGTTGTCATGTTTTGCCCCGTTTGAATCCACTTTTGTGCCTCAAGAGTTGTTTGTTTGTTCAGTTTGGCAAAAAAGTGTTCAAAATTACGATAACTTTTATGAATAATATCTCCGGTTAACGCTCCTGTCTCTCCTTCTAAGAAGACACGAGGATGAACCGCAACCTCCTCATAACGGAACCGATTCCTGCAAAACAACTTCAATTGAGCTGCCGGATATTGTCCGCCGTATTTCACCCAATAATTCCCGATATAATTTCGCCTCGGGATCGAAAAACCGTGAAACTTTGTTCCCGGCAATACACTGGAAATCTCTTTCCTGAGTTCCCCGGTCACCTTTTCATCCGCGTCCAAGCTTAAAACCCATTCATTGCGAGCCTTGGAATAAGCCCAGTTGCGGTGCCGCCCTTCATTATCCATCTTTTGACAATAAATTTTGTCCGTAAATCCCTGAACAATAGCCACTGTCCTGTCTGTACTTTCATCATCAACAACAACAATTTCATCTGCCCATCCGGAGACACTCTCAAGACATTGACCGATATTGCCTTCTTCGTTCTTCGTCAGGACAACAACTGAAAGCGGGAGTTTGTCCATAATTTCACAAAAGCACCGAAAGACAAGATATAGTATACTCGAAGTATCGGGGGGGGTTCAATGCAAATCCTTTAAATTTTTACTTACCTCTTCAACCTGCTCTCTGGAGATATGGGGGAACATCGGAAGAGAAAGGATCTCCCCGGAAATCTGTTCCGCAACCGGAAAATCACCCTGTTTATACCCTAAATCCTTGTAGGCCTCCTGGAGATGCAGTGGAATAGGATAATGAATCAGGACGCTGACACCCCGGGCCTTCATCTGG
Source organism: uncultured bacterium (assembly GCA_965371485.1). Lineage (GTDB taxonomy): Bacteria > Omnitrophota > Gorgyraeia > Zapsychrales > JANLHA01 > CBDUYP01. Next base: position 1,239 of record CBDUYP010000123.1, on the reverse strand, counting down.
TCACAAACCTTATCCCGATTCTTTACTCTTACGGCAAATGTCTGAAAGACATGGGTTCTGTCCTCACGGACAACGGGTGTCTTAATGCCGTCAGTACCTTTAAGAAGCTTGCAATAATAATCTGCCTGACTTGCGCGCATCCGGTTCCACTCATCAAGGTTCTTGAGTTTGGCTGATAAAATAACAGCCTGTACCGTATCAAGCCTTGAATTATATCCTTTAATCTTGTGCTCATAACGTCCCTGACGGCCATAATCTCTCAGCATTAAGGCCTTTTCATAAATGGCTTTATCATCCGTCACAATCATCCCGCCGTCACCGAATGCCCCCAAACTTTTTGTCGGATAGAAACTGAAACAGGCAACATCTCCCAAAGAGCCGATCTTTTTCCCTTTGTATGTCGAGCCGTGGGCCTGGGCGGCATCTTCAACAACCTTAAGATTGTGAGTCTTGGCCAGCGCGTTAATCTCATCCATATTGGCTGCTTGTCCGTAAATATGAACGGGAATAATCGCCTTGGTTTTGTCAGTAATGGCCTTCTCAACAGCCTTGATATCCATATTGCAGGTTTCCTCTTCAATATCGACAAAAACAGGTGTGGCCCCTGTGTAGGAAACACAAAGAGCTGTCGCGATAAATGTAAAAGACGGCAAAATGACCTCGTCTCCGACCCCGATGTCAAAAGCCGCCAGAGCGAGATAAAGGGCATCTGTTCCGGAATTAACCCCGATGGCATATTGTGTTTCACAATATTTGGAAAACTCTGCCTCAAAGTCTTTCTCCTCCTGGCCTAAAATGAAATTCCCCGCCTCAAAGACGCGTTTTAAACCGACATCAATCTCATCCTTAATCGTATAATATTGTTCTCTAAAATCAGCAAACGGAACGTTCATTTAATGCACCTTTCTATTTTACGCAGGGGAGGGTTTTAAACCCTCCCCTACTTGTTTCAATACATCATCCACTTCAATTTGATTTAAACAACTGATATGTTCACATTGCGCCCGTCGAAACTGACGGTAGCATGGCCGGCACGCGATATCACTGGTGACAATTTTATGATCATTACGCGGATAAGGGCCGTAAACATTCTCATCCACAGGGCCGAATATGGATACTGTCCTGCCTCCGCCGGCAACGGCCATGTGCAAAGGGCCGCCATCGTTGACGATCACCAGAGAACATCGCGCCATCAAGGCCGCGCATTGCCTGATACTCGTCCTGCCGCAAATCCGTATG
>CBDUYP010000122.1:0-3838 GCA_965371485.1 uncultured bacterium | reverse complement strand
GTGATGATTGTGAGTGTCTTTCTGCACATGGCGCGTGTTTTTTACACAGCGGCCTACAAAAAAGCGAGGGCCTTTAACTGGTTCTTGGGGATTAATCTCCTTGTCCTTACTTTAATGTTGAGTTTTACGGGTTACCTTCTTCCGTGGGATCAGTTGGCTTATTGGGCTGTCACCATCGCCACCAACATCGCGGCCTCGACAAGTGAACTCACCGATGCTGTCGGGATCACAGCCTATTTTGATCCGGGTCGCGTGATCAAGATTCTTTTATTGGGGTCCGAGGAGATCGGGCAGGACGCGCTTACGCGGTTCTACTGGTTACATTGCCTTGTTCTGCCGGTTGCCATCACCATGGTGCTCGCGGTGCACATTTGGCGCGTGCGTAAAGACGGAGGTTTGGCCCGTCCGGACAAGATTACAGAAGAAGATGTCAAGGGCACGCCGAAGGATTCCCTTTCAGATAAAGTTTTCTCAGACGCGCCGCAGAAGACATATGGGCTCATGTGTCTCGTTAAGGGAAAGACTTCCGCGGTGGGACGGGGGCCGGAGCAGACGGTATCGAGTTGGCCGCATTTGATGATCCGGATGGTTGCTTTATTTATGGTGACCTTTGCGTTGACATGTATTTATTCGTATTTTCTGGATGCGCCGTTAAGAGAAATGGCGAATCCGGCTGTTCCTGAAAATCCGGCCAAGGCGCCGTGGTATTTTCTGGGATTGCAGGAACTTGTTTCGTATTCGGCATTTATGGGGGGCGTGGGTATTCCGACGCTTGCTTTATTAGGGCTGGCCCTCATCCCGTATTTGGACCGTAAGGATCAGGAAATCGGCCGGTGGTTTGACAATAGGGAAGGCAAGCGGGTGGCTGTTACGTCATTTCTTTTTTCTGTTGTTTCTGTAATAGGCCTGCTTATTTTTACCGTCAACCTGGGGTGGTTAAGGAACTGGTATCCTGCCATTCCGCAAATCATCATTACCGTTGTGAACCCCGGAACAGTTTTGGTGATGCTGTTTACTTTCTGGTCGTTTTTTTGCATGGCCAAGTACAATTCAACCCGCATGGCCGCGATCGCGCTGTTCACGTGTTTTTTGGTGGCCTTTACGATTTTAACCTATTTCGGCACGGTTCATCGCGGGCCGAATTGGGATTTTTATTGGGCAAAGAGCCAGTGGCCGATACACTGACATGAAAAAAACTATTCTCATCTCCAGTCTTATTATTATTGCCGTTCTTCTTGCCGAAGCCTATCGGGAGAATCTGAATATGGAATGGCAGCGGTATCAGGTGATCTACAAAGGTGAGCTTCAAAGACTTGCCAAGACGCCCAAAGAAAAAGCATTGGCTGACGCGTACAAAATCAAATACCGTCAAATTGTCCTGCCGGAATTAAACCGTTTTGACCGTTGTGTTTCATGCCATGTCGGTATTGAGAATCCTATGATGGTAAATGTTTCGCAGCCTTTAAAGACTCATCCGGGAAATTATCTTGAGGTCCATGACCTTGAGAAGGTCGGGTGTACGATTTGTCACGATGGACAGGGACGGGCTGTCACTTTTGAAGAAGCCCTGGCTCACGGGCATGACAAGTACTGGGAAAAACCCATGCTCATGAAACCTTTCATGGAGGCCAATTGTTCGCGGTGCCACCAGGACACATTGGAGCAAACCCCTCATTACAACCGTGGGAAAAAAACATTTGAACAATTGGCATGTCTGGGCTGCCACAAGTTAAACGGGCAAGGCGGCGTTACAGCGCCGGACATCTCTAATATTGCCAACGCAAGCGTTCATGTCAAAGCGCCGTCCCATAAAAACCGGGAACGCTTTCTTAAGAAATTTAACAACAATATCAACATCGCCTATCTTTATGAATCCCTCAAAGAACCGCAAGGTCAGGGGCAGGGCGGAGATATTGTGATGCCGACCTATGCGCTCAGTGAATCTCAAATCATTGATCTTGTTGTGTATTTGAAGAGTTTGTCAACCGACAATGTCGCGCATCAGGTTCTCGCCGCGCCGCATACGGCGCAGGCGCCGCAGGTCGCGGAAAAAGTTTCCGCAAAAAAGGTTGCCGCGAAAAAAGTTCCGGCAAGAAAAACAGCAGCGCCGGTCGTGGCGGTTTCACCTTCTGATGTTAAAGCGACAGTTCCAACCGCATCCGTTAAGGCGTATCAGGGTCCCGGAAAGGCTGTTTTTCAAAAGACCTGTACTCCCTGTCATACCATCGGCGGGGGACGGTTGGTTGGTCCTGATTTACTCGATGTGCATAAACGGTATTCTGAAGGATGGATTCTTAAATTTATCAAATCGTCCCAGACCATGGTGAAGCAGGGCGATGCCGAGGCCGTGGCGACTTTCGAGAAATTTTACAAAATCATCATGCCGGACCCGGCAATATCAGATAGTGACATTAAGGGCGTATCAAATTACATTAAACATGCCAGTGCCGCAGGCGGGACTGCCGCTCAGGCGGTTGCTGTCGCGACCCAAAAGGCACCTCCCGCAATAACGTATGAAGATGTATCCCGGGAAGATGTTGGCCGGGGACGCAGTATGTTTCAGGGGAAATTCGCTCTCATGAACGGGGGGCCATCCTGTATTTCATGTCACAACGTAAGAAATAATGGTCTTCTTCCCGGCGGAACTTTAGCCAAAGATCTGACAACGGTCTTTTCCCGGATGGGCGGTCCGGGGATTAAAGCGATTTTAGGCAGTTCACCTTTCCCTGTCATGAACCAGGCTTACAAAGGAAAACCTCTTACGGACGAGGAAATTTCAACGTTAACAGCCTTTTTGCAGCAGGCGGACCAAGAAAGTGCTGATCAGGTACCGGACGACTCTGTCGTAAAAATGTTTTCCGGCGGCGTCATCGGGATGATTGTATTATTAGGACTTTATTCCCTGACATGGCGCGGCCGCAAGAGGACATCGGTGAATCAGGATATTTTTGACAGACAAGAGAAATCTGAATAATAAAGATAAGGAATAAAAATGAGTTGGATCAAAGACATTATTTCACCGCAGACACGCAAATGGGAAGAATTTTACCGCAACCGTTTTCAGCATGACAAAGTTGTCAGAAGCACGCACGGGGTCAATTGTACCGGCGGGTGCTCCTGGCAGATCCATGTGAAAGACGGGATTGTTGTCTGGGAAACGCAGCAGTTGGATTATCCGTTGCTGGAAGATAAGTTGCCTCCGTATGAGCCGCGGGGGTGTCAGCGAGGGATTTCTTTTTCCTGGTATCTCTACAGTCCTCTGCGTATCAAATATCCTTTAATAAGAGGTGCGCTTATTGATGCTTACCGTGAAGAGAAGGAAAAGGCAGGGGATCCTCTTCAAGCCTGGACCAATCTTCAGAATAATAAAGAGAAGCGCAAGAAATATCAAACAGCCCGAGGTAAAGGCGGGTTCCGGCGGATAGGCTGGGATGAGGTCATGGAGATCATGGCGGTTGCCAATATTTACACGGCCATGAAATATGGACCGGACCGCGTCATCGGGTTTTCCCCGATTCCGGCGATGTCGATGTTGAGCTACGCGGCCGGCGGACGGTTTTTGCAGCTCTTTGGAGGAGTTAATTTGAGTTTTTATGATTGGTATTGTGATTTGCCCAATGCCTTCCCTGAGATTTGGGGTGAACAGACAGATGTCTGTGAGAGTGCGGACTGGTTTAACGCGAAGATGATCGCGGACATGGGCGCGTGTTTAAACATGACCCGGACACCGGATTGCCATTTCTTTGCCGAATCCCGGCACAACGGGACCAAGACCGTTGTCTTCTCTCCTGATTTCAGCCAGGTGTGTAAATATGCCGATCAATGGGTTCCGCTACAC
>CBDUYP010000121.1:0-3888 GCA_965371485.1 uncultured bacterium | reverse complement strand
AAAAGTTTTGTTTGCATGGTTCTTGTTGTATAGCCGACATCATCGCCAACCTTCGTTGATTGATCGACATCTTTGATATCAACATCTAAGGTTATGTCCAGCTTGCCGTCTCTGATTTGTGGTGTCACCGTCACCGTAATGCCGTAAGTTCTAAAGGCAATATCCTCTTGAACAACGTTCGCGTTGTCCCCTGATACAGTTGTCGTTCGGATAGGGATCTCCCCACCGACATTGAAAGAGGCTTCTTCTCCATCGGTAACAACAAGACTCGGGTTGGACAAGATTCGCCCTTTTCCCTCCGAGATCAGGGCATTCACCGTGCTAAGAATAGCCGTGGTCCGGTTAAACGGTCCTAATTTAAAAAGATCATTAACACCTCCGTCTACTTTCGTAGGCAATGTCTCTTCATACTGAACAGTCAGGCTGGAACTGGTTCCTGCTGTCCAGTCGAAGCCCAGCTCCTTTTGAATGGTCGTGCTTAGCTCTGAAATTTGAACATCAATTTGAATGAGATCCCCTGCTTCTTTTACCATATCAATAACGATATAGTCGAAATCCTTCAGGAGTTCGGAAACAACTTCTTTGTTCTGTTTAGTCGTTTTCCCGGTAACAATAATTTTTCCTTCATATTTGTTTTCTTCCAAAGACACTCCTGAAATTCCCGCGGAATCCAGAAGGGCTTTTATCCGGGTGGCAATGAGGCTCAAATCCTCTTCAAACACACGTGCTACGATCGCGCGTTTCCCATGCTCATCCCAGATAAAAATCGTTGTTTCCCCGGCTTGCTGGCCGACAAGTAAAATTTTATCAACATCGACATCAACGATATCAACAATCCCCGCCTTGCTGATAGCCACGCGTGTCAGAGAATAAACTTTTAAACTGACCAAATCTCCCTGATAAAAAAGCACCTCACTGTTTTCCCTTGTATCAACGATATCCTGGACTTCAGCAGAGACCGCCTGATGTCCCGAAAAAAGAATAAACGTTATGACCGTAAGGATGCTGACAAGGAATTTTCTATAGACTTTTGGGATGGGCATCGTAATGTAGATTGTGAGTCCGAAGCATGACATGTCTCCGTTGCGGACTCCTTCAATATTATAATTGGTTCCCGCCCTGGAAGATCTCTATAAACGGTTTGACCTCCGGCGGCTTATCTCCCGTGGAAGGTTCAAGAATAGCGCGCTCCCGGGGGATAACCAGTTCGGTCCCCTGCTTTTCAAAAACATAATCGGCAAGCGTACTCCATGTTGAAACTTGAACCATGACGTTTTCTGTTTCAGCCGGAGCCCGCAAAATCATCTGCATTTTCCCGTTTCTCTCGATAAAGGAAACAAGCCCGGCCTCTTCCGATGTCAGCGCAATCGTGACATTGAGGGCCCTGGCCTCTTGCTGCTTTTTATATTCTTCTGCTGCCGGTGCCTGTAAATTCGTCCCCACCGCCAATATTTGTATATTCTGAAATATCAGCGAAGAAACTGTCTTGTCCTTTTCCGTCACAGGATCCGGTATCTCCATATGGGCAAGGAGATCGACATAATCACCCGGATTGATTAATCCCCCCACAGCGGATAAAGAATCAATCCTGACCGTATAAGCCCTTTTGCCGGCAGGCGTCTTTAACGCAAGGGAGTCTCCCGAAGCCGCCGCAGGGGCATGTCCTTTTCCTTTTTGAGCGGCCAGCCGCGCCTGATTGCCGGCAAGTCTCTTCATCTCATTGCGAAGGGCACCTATCTCCTGTTTAAGGGGACGTACCTTTTGTTTATCCAATGCCTGGGACAGTCTTGCTGTTTCCGCCTGAATGCTCCCCTGAATGTGATTTCCCATGAGAACCGCAGCGACGAGACCCAGCCCGATGGCCAACAGGATAATCGCAATCTGTCTTTTATTTTCTATATTCACTTTAATAATTCTTCGTTGACAGTTATTCTTGTTTTTTGCCGGAGCGCGTCAAGATGTGTCAATATGGCCTGCTGTTGTTTTAAAAAAGTCAGACCTCTTTTGATCTCTTCCTTTAATTCTTCAAATTTCTTGAGCACGCCTTCTTTCTTATTTTCTAATTTAACAATATAAAAGCCTTCCGGCCCTTTGAAAACACCGCTGATGCCGCCGATATCTAATGCGGAAACAATATTTCCCATTTTCACAAAAGCAAATTGTGAAAGATAACCCAAATCACCCTGTTTTTGCGCCGATTTTCCTTTTGATTTTTGTGTGACCATCTGCGCAAAATCGGCTCCCTGATAAAGAGTAACAAGAACCATCTTGGCTTCTGAGTCCGTATTAACAACAAGCTCCCTCACCCGCCACTGGACAGGCGGGGTAAACTCTTGCGGATTCTGTGTATAATATTCCCGGGCCTCCTCGTTGGTTGCTGTAATGTCTGTCGTGATCCGGGTTGCTATCTCACGAACGAGAAGAGTACTCCGAAACTCTTCCATGGCCCGGAGGATTTCCTTCTTTTGGGCCAATCCTGAGTTTTCCGCGTCTTGAACCAACAATTGCTGGCTGAGAAGCTCATCGAGAATTAATTTGTTTTGTTCGATATTATTAATGTCATAATCCGGCAAAACGTCTTGAAGACCGGTCAGCCTACTCCTGAATTCCTCAATCGTGAGGGTCCACTCTCCCACTTGGGCTAACACGTTTTTAGGAAGTTTTTGCTTCCCGGGTTTCCCGGGGAACCCGGCATCCCGGGATGCCGGAGATGAGATGGCAGATTCTTGTTTGGAGGTCTTTGCGGAATCGATTTTTGAAGAGAGGTAATCAGTAAACTCGGAAATCTTATCACAACCTTGCATACCGACGATGAAACAAATACTTATAAATAAAAAGACGCTTTTTTTGCTTTTTGATGCAGACATCATATCTCCTTTTTAGATAGCCATACAGATCTATAACTTTTAGTATATAGTCTATATAACAAAAAACAAGCGTAAACAGAATTTTTTAACTGACAGCTTCTTTTTCCGCGATCAATTCTTTATGTGTCGCGTTAATTTTCTCTTTCGCGAAATCATTATGCGGGATCCCTTGTACAATTTCCCAATTTTCTCCATCGGACCGTACGGGAAAGCTGAACATAAGTCCTTTTTCGATTCCGTAGCTCCCGTCGGATGAAACCGCAAGAGAAAAGTGTTCGCCCGGTTTTGTCGGATTTATAATATTTTTCACCGTATCGATAACAGCATTGGCTGCCGATGCCGCCGAAGACAACCCGCGCGCCTTGATAATCGCCGCGCCCCGTTTTTGCACCGTCTCAATAAAGCCTGTTTTTAACCACCCGTCGTCGGAAATCACATCTGTCGCCGGCGCTCCGTTGATCGTGGCATTATAAAAATCCGGATATTGTGTTGCCGAATGATTGCCCCAAATCGTTATCCCTTTGACCGCACTCACACCCACCTTGGCCTTTTGCGCAAGCTGGGTTGTTGCGCGATTCTGGTCCAGCATCGTCATGGCAAAAAAATTCTTTGCCCCAATCGCCTTAACAACGGATTTGGCAATATAGGCATTTGTGTTGCATGGATTCCCGACGACAAGAACGCGGCAGCTTGCTTTCGCGTTTTTATCTAAGGCCTTTCCCTGTTCCTGAAAAATTCCGCCGTTGATTTTCAAAAGATCGGACCGTTCCATGCCGGCTTTGCGCGGAACACTTCCGATAAGCAGCGCCCAGTCGATATCTTCAAAAGCTTTGTTCGGATCTGCCGTCGTTGTAATGGATTTAAGCCGCGGGAAGGCGCAGTCATTTAATTCCATGACCACTCCCTCTAGTGCCGGCAAAGCCGATTCCAATTCAAGTAGATTCAAATGAATGTCCGTATCCTTGCCGAACATCTCCCCGGCAGCCAGACGAAAAAGCAGGGCATATCCAATATGACCGGC
>CBDUYP010000120.1:0-3896 GCA_965371485.1 uncultured bacterium | reverse complement strand
AAAGGAAATATGCTGTATTTAAATTCTCTGTCAGTGGGGAATATTTCCTGCAAAGGATTTGTTCAGATGTCTGCCCCTTATACGGTGAATCTTTCGGTCAAGTTGTCTTCAGTCGATATGAAAGATTTTCTCACTTTTTTTGTCGGTAAACACGAGATCCCTACAGAGGGCGGCGGGGTGACAGGGGAGATTCATATTTCAGGAAATCTGAATCAGGTGCAATTAAAGGGGAGCCTGGCCGCGTATCATGGCTTGGTTGACAAGCTGGCGTATAATAGTATTGTATTAAATGCAGAGGGAATTTATCCTGTTATCCATATTTCCAATTCGAATATTACCGAGACGGACGGAATGACCTTTAATGTCGTAGGGAGCATTGATTTAAGCGACAAAGATAATTTTGATAAACAAATAGCATTGCTGACCAAAGAGCCCCTGATCATCCGCACGGGGGGAGACCTCGAGTGGACGCTAAAACGCATTCGGGCACAAGAGGCCGGCGGAACAACGGAGTTCAAGTACCTTCTGCGCAAGGGAGAAGATATCAGTACTTTGTCAGAAGGGGGCTCGGATATGTTAGGAATCGAGCAGAGTTTGGAGTTTTAAAATGAAAACAAAAACATCATTTGTCTGTCAAAATTGCGGCGCTCAATCTCCGCGATGGCTTGGGAGGTGTCCCGGGTGCCAAAGTTGGAACTCCTATGTGGAGGAAATCATGTCCGCTGTTGCGCAGGAATCGAGAGGAGGTGTTGTTTTTAAGGAGAAACCGGTGCTGTTAGATGATGTTTTGATTGAAGAGGGACAGCGGCTGACAACGGATATCAAGGAATTCGACCGTGTTGCAGGAGGGGGGATCATTGCGGGTTCCGTGACTTTGATCGGCGGGGATCCGGGTATCGGCAAATCCACTTTAACCTTGCAAATCACCGGTCATTTAAGCCGCAAGGGGTATAAGGTTCTTTATGTAAGCGGTGAGGAATCGGTTAAACAAACCAAAATGCGGGCCGACCGGCTTTTCTTAAATCCAGGGGAAGCCGGTGCGCGGCTTTTTGGGGAAAAGAAGCAGGATGATTCTCTTTATATTGTCAATCAAGTCGATCTTGAGGTCATTAAAGAATACATCCGTCAAATGAAGCCGGATGTTGTTGTGATTGACTCCATACAGGTGGTTTATCATCCTCAGGTAAGTTCAAGCCCGGGGAGTGTCAGTCAGGTCAGAGAATGTGCTTCCATCTTGACGCATATTGCGAAAACGCAGGGCATAGCCCTTTTTATTATCGGCCATGTGACCAAGGACGGGGCGATCGCCGGCCCCAGAGTGCTTGAGCATATTGTGGATACTGTTTTGTATTTTGAAGGGGAACGGTATACGTCACACAGGCTCCTGCGTACCATCAAGAACAGATTCGGTTCAACGCATGAGCTGGGAGTCTTTGAGATGACTTCTCATGGTTTACGGGAGGTTTCCAATCCCTCTGAAATATTCCTGGCAGAGAGGCCTGAAAATTCATCCGGATCTGTTGTGGTGCCGGTTCTCGAAGGGACGCGGCCGTTTTTGGTTGAGATTCAGGGCCTTGTCAGCCGGTCAAATTTTGGTATGGTACGGCAGAAAGCTCAGGGGTTTGATGCCAATCGTCTGGCCCTTCTGGTCGCTGTCCTTGAGAAAAGGTTGGGACTCAATTTGCAGGATAAGGATATATTCCTTAATGTCGTGGGCGGCGTTAGGGTGATGGATCCGGCCGCTGATTTGGCCGTTGTTGTGGCCGTGGCCTCGGCGCTTCTCGATAAGCCGGTGGCGTTTGATACGGTTGTCTTGGGAGAAGTAGGACTTTCTTCCGAGGTCAGGAGTGTCAGTCAGATCATGATTCGCATTAATGAGGCAGAGAAACTCGGTTTCAAGAAATGTATTATTCCCAAAAATAATCTTAATAACCGCGGATTTCAAACCCCGCGTGTTGAGGTTATTCCGGTAAAAACCGTGAAGGAAGCATTGGACAAAATATAGTAGGGAAGGGTTTTAAACCCTTCCCTACATAAAGAGAGGATTTATTGATGACATTATTATTTATTCGCATTTTCTTTGTTATTATTGCTGCCCTTGTTGGTCTTTTCTTCGGTCCAGCCGGACTTCCTTCCTTAATCAGCTTAGGGATTGGATGTGCAGCAGGTGTTGGCCTTATTTTGTTAGAGATGAGCCTTCGACGGGTATCTGTGCGGGGATTAACCAGCATGGTATTCGGTTTACTGTTGGGTATTTTTATGGCGAAGTTAATTGCTGATACCTTAGTGCTTTTAAAGATGGACGAAAATGTCGTCTCGGTTTCAAGAGGGATTTTGACATTGTCTTTCTCATACTTGGGAGCGGTGATGACCTTGCGCAGCAAAGATGAGTTTCAGCTTATTATCCCGTATGTCCGTTTTAAAAGACAGGACAGGGATGAGAACGTTATTCTTCTGGATACCAGCTCTATTATCGACGGCAGGATTACGGATATTTATAAAACGAATTTTTTTACAGGACACCTTGTGGTTCCGCGCTTTGTCCTGCAGGAATTACAAAAGGTCGCGGATTCATCGGATTCGCTCAAGCGTCAAAGAGGCCGCCGCGGGATGGAGATCCTGAGGAACATGCAGAAAGACAGTTCCATGGATATCCGGATTCATGAAGACGATGTTGCCGAAGGGCAGGATGTCGATTCAAAATTAGTGCAGCTTGCCAAGGTGATGGACGGGCGCATTTGTACAACGGATTATAACTTAAGCCGGATCGCCACCATCCAGGGCGTGGAGACACTGAATATCAACGAGCTTGTGAGCGCTGTTAAACCGGTTGTTTGCCCTGGCGAGGAGATAGATGTCCGCCTTGTCAAAGAGGGTAAAGAATCGAACCAGGCGGTGGCCTACACGGATGACGGTACCATGATTGTTGTGAGCGATGGCCGCCGCATGATCGGTAAAAAAGTTAAGGTGAGTGTGGCCTCGGTCCTGCAGACACAGACGGGGAAAATGATCTTTGCTAAACTGAAGAAATGAAGACACAGGTTATTATTCCGGCGGCAGGAACAGGAACACGGTTAAAATCCGGCGCCGGGGCTCCAGGCAAGCCTCTGATCCCGTTAAACGGAAAGCCGTTGCTGGTTTATTCCCTGGAGATTTTTGAGAAATGTCCTTTGGTCGAAAGTATTATTGTTGTCCTTAATGAAAAAAACATAGCCGGTTTTGACAAGATGGTGAGTCAGTATCATCTGACAAAAGTATCCTCGGTTATTGCCGGCGGGCCGACGCGCCGTGAATCTGTTTCCAACGGTCTTAAAGAATTGGATGAAGACACAAAACTCGTGGTCATTCATGACGGGGCGCGTCCGTTGGTCTCCCCGGAAGTTGTTAAGAAGGCGATTACACTTTGTTATGATGAATCCGCTGTGGTTGTGGGTGTGCCGGTGAAACCGACCATCAAGCGGGTTCATCCGCAGAACATGAATGTTGAGGCAACGCTGGATCGCCGTCTTTTGTGGGAGGTCCAGACGCCGCAGGTTTTTAAGAGAGATATCCTTGTTAAGGCGCATAAAGAAATCAAGGATACGCAAGCCACCGACGATGCCGTCCTTGTTGAGGCACTCGGGAAAAAGGTGAAAATGGTGGAAGGGGAGTACCGTAATATAAAAATCACGACGGCTGAAGACCTGCTGACAGCCGATGCGTTTTTAAAGGAAATATGCAAAAAATAGGGATAGGTTACGATGTCCACCGTTTGGTTAAGGAGAGAAAACTTGTCCTGGGCGGTGTTGAGATTCCGTATGACATGGGATTGGAAGGACATTCTGACGCGGATGTGCTTTTGCACGCGCTTTGTGATGCGATTTTGGGTGCTCTGGGCAAAGGGGATATCGGTGAAC
>CBDUYP010000119.1:0-3909 GCA_965371485.1 uncultured bacterium | reverse complement strand
TTCTCGCGTCATGAGATAGTCAAAGGCTGCCACAGCATCTTCATACATGCCTTTCTCGCCGGGCCTCCCCTGACTCTTGCCGTAGCCGCGGTAATCAAAGATAAAAACATTCAATCCCATCCGGTGAAACTCGGCAATCTTTTCAACACGGTCACCGATATTCCCGGCATTGCCGTGAAAAAAAAGAAGCGTCTCCCGGGAATCCCCGGGGGCCTTAATAAACCAGCCGTGAAGAGTTTTCTGATGACGCACATTGAAATAAACCTCTTCGTAATCCAGTCCGATATTCTTTGGGGTTGCCAAGATGTCGCGGGCAGGGAAAAAGACCGTGGTGGCCTCAAGAAACCGCACGTAGGCGATGAGGGATGCAACGGCAATCAAAAGGCAGAAAAAAATTTTCATACAACTTCACAATTTAGCAGAGGAGTAACTTTTAATGTCGTAAGCAATTTCTTTAGACGGCATGGGTATTTTGTCGATTTGGACACCGCCCTTTGCGAAAAAATCCGTTGCCAGAGTATCATGAAAGTCCGAGAAGACAACAACCCTTTTAATACCGGCGGTGATCAGGGCCTTGGCGCAGGTCGTGCAGGGCATGTTGGTCACATAGGCGCAAGCCCCTTCCACGCCGTGTCCTCTTTTGGCTGCCTGAACCAGGGCGTTCATCTCAGCGTGAACCGTGCGGACACAATGATTGTCAACAACCAGACATCCGACATCCGTGCAGTGGTCATCCCCGGGGATAGAACCGTTGTAACCTGTCGCGATAACATCCTTTTTCTTAACCAAAACGCAACCGCAATGCATGCGCGGGCAGGTAGCCCGCTCCGAGGCAATCATAGCCAATTTCAAAAAATATTCATCCCAATCCGGTCTTTTCCCCATGGCATCCTCTCCGTTATGTTTCAAATATTTTTTTATATTAACAAAGGAATCCTGTCTGTGCAAGAGGTATCAGCCCCTGGATTTCATTTCTCTGACAATCGGGCTGCCAGTTTTTCGAGGCCTTTCCGGAAGACATCTTCCGGCGGCAGGAGGCTTATCACGATATGAGGTTCTTCTGGAAAATCGTAAAAATATCCCGGCTGGACAAGGACATGATCTTTTTTTAAGAGATCAAGGGCCAGCTGTTCTTCATCATACCTGTCAGGGCATTTTAAAACCGCGTACCATCCCCCTTCTGCGTGAAGGAGTTCGCAGCCCCGGGGTAAACCCTTTATCAGGAATTCCCGGTTCTGCCTGATCCGCTGCATGATTTCCTTTTGAATAACCGGCCGCAGATGAAACCATTCTTCAAGGGCATTCTGCGACGGGGTATTCACCGAGAGATACGTGTCGGCAATGATTTCCAAACGGCTTGCGGCCGCATCAACTTCTGCCTCGGGCCCGTTGACAATGATCCAGGACACCTTCATTTGCGGCAACCCGAGACTTTTGGAAAGCCCTCCCAAGCAGAAAGACAGATTTTCACCATGCCCCGCCCAACCAGGGACAGGGCCACTCTCCTTAAAACGGTAATCCCAAAACACCTCGTCGCAGATGACCGGCAAACGATGCTCCTGACATATTTTATGGATCTCTGTCCATTCTTCCTGTTTCACAAAAGATCCCGTGGGATTATTGGGGTTAACAAATACAACCGCCTTTGTGTCCGTCGTGACGGCCGAACGCAGTGCCGGTAAATCAATCCCCCACCCGTCGGTATACTTCAAGGGATAAAAGCTGTGGGTCAGATCGTTTAAGCCCGACAAAAATTCAAACAGCGGATAACCCGGGCAGGGAAAAAGGATGGCCTCCCCGGGATTGGCTAACAATCGAAACAGAAAAGAATACGCCTCTGACGTGCTTGCCGTCAGGAATATCCTCTTGGGATCAACTGTGATATTTCTTTCTTGAGAATAGGAACAGACCGCCTCTCTTGCCCGCAAGGTTCCTTTGGCACAGGGGGCATAGGACATGTTCCGGGCATCGCCAAGGGTTGCTAAAATCTTCTCCTGCGGATATGAAAACCCACAGCGCGTGGGATTGGATTCTGTCAGGTCCAGGATGCCCGCCCCGGATCGCAATTCTTCCAAAACCACGGCAAGCCTGTTCGGTGTCTGTTTCCAGTTCGTGCGATTGGCAAACATCAGCCTTTCTCCATCTCCCTCAATTTTTTTTGCAGTTTGTCATATTCGGTCTTGGCCACCCACTGGATATCTTCGCGTTTTTGGGATAATTCCGCATTTTGGGCTCTTAACTCCAGGATGTCCTTCCGGCTCTGCTCGGCGGCGGCCTTCAGCTTTATGAGTTCTGAATCCAGTTTGCGTTTCTGCTCCTCTATGTCCGCAAAATCCTGTTTTATCCCTTTGAGTTCACGGTCCCCCTTCATTCTCAAAGAATATTCTTTCTCAAAATTCTTCTCGAGTTTATCCATCTCTTTCTTGACATGAAGGATCTCCTGCGTTTTCTTCTCGATATCCTTTTGTTCCTTATCCTGCCATCCCCTCTCCTGCTTTAATTTATCCTGAACCTTTTCCCGCTTTTCCGTCTCCCGTGCCAGTTCCCTGTCCTTGGCCCTTTCCCTCTTTTGAAACCCGGCGATTTCTTCGCGCAGGGCATGGATATGTTTTTCAAGCCTGAGGCTGACGGCCTGCCAATCCTTATTGTCCTCCTGTATCTTTTGCAAACGCTTTCGTTTTGGCTTCTTGGGCTTTTTCCCCGTCGGGATGAGAAACAAAACAGCCACTAATACAAGAACCAATATCACACCGAGAAGAATAAATAAATCAACAGAAGGCATGGAATCTTGTCCTTTCTATTTATTTCCTTTTGCCGCGTAACACCGCGCCAAATCCGAATGGATTTCCTTGATGAAATTCAGGTAGACAATCATGACCGGGGGAACAGCTCCTCCGTCGGCAGAGGCCTTCACCTTTGCGGCATATCCCTTCATGATTTTAAGGGCTGTCTGAAATTCCACGACGGCCTTGTCAAATTTCCGCTGTGCGTAATAGGCCCTGCCTAACAATATGCGCGCCCGGCCGAAATGTTTTTCGTATTTGACCACCCGTTCAAAAAGAGGAACCTCTCCCCGCCAGTATGTATTTTGTTTAACGGTTAATACGGTACAAATGACCACCACAATGGCCATCCCCGCTTCCTTCATTCTGCCCTTGGCGAATACGGGCAAAAGCCGGGGCAAAAAATGATCCGCGACAACAAGCACAAAAAGGGCAAACCCGGCCAACGGGAGGTACAAAAAGTGTTCAAAGGCGGCAATCAGAGAATATTCGTGTACCAGCGGAATAATATTCAGCGTCGGCAGAAGAGTGATCAAAAACCATCCCGCCCCGAAGAAAGCAACGCGGGATAGGGCTTTGGGCAAACGGCGCACCGCCAAATACATTCCCGCCAGGAGAAGAACAAAAAGAACCGGCATTATTCCCGGAGGGCTAAGGATATCAACACTTCTGTAATAGTGAAGATCCCAGGGCAAAACAAGAACGCGCAAATACATCAAAAGCGTTCCCGGGATGGCGAGTATCCTTAATATGAGTTCGCCTTTGTAAGCCAAAATCGGGACCAAAGCCCCTCCGAGGAAAAGCTTCCGGAACAAAAAATATCCGCCTGTCACGACGAGGAATCCGCCTACAGAAACGAGAACACGACGGGCCTTGTCCTTATTTTCTCCGCGGCCATGAAAACACCATTCCTGCAAAATGATTAAGAAAGGCAGCACAACAGCCTGTTCTTTCACAAATAAGGATACCGCGTAAAGAAAAAGCGACGCGCCGTAGAGGGCATGCGTCCTGCCGCCGCCGGCCTCTTTGGATTTTAGGTACAACAAGAAACTGCTTAAAAATAATAACGCATACATCAGGTTCGATACCCCGGAAATACATGCCACAGCTTCTGTCTGCACGGGAT
>CBDUYP010000118.1:0-3946 GCA_965371485.1 uncultured bacterium | reverse complement strand
TTTATGGTTTGATTTGCCTCGGCAATATTACGATTTCATTTAATATTGCGGCGATTACAGCGGCGATCCCGACGATCAGTCTGGACATGGGGCTGCCGGACTTCCTGGTAACGAAAATCATCCCGTATTATCTGATTCCGTATGGTTTGGGCGCGCTCATCTATGCTCCGCTGACACAGAAATTTTCCTACCGTCGTATTTTCACCATTTCCTTGGCACTGTTTTCCCTTTCATCATTCTTTTGCGGTTCCATAAATTCATTGAATCATTTTTTATGGGGGCGGATCGGGATGGGGATAACCGCATCCGGTGCCATTCCGCTGGGGCTGATGGTTATCGGCGAGTTCTTCCCCAAGGAGACGCGGGGACGGCTCGTCGGGGGATTCTTCAGCTGCAGTTTTTTCGCGTCGCTTGCCGGAATCGTTGCCGGCGGCGTTATTCACTGGCGCTGGTTATTTTTTGTGCCCGCGTTTTTGGCATTTTTGTCTGCTGTGAGTTTCCTGTCGTTGGGGTCAACATTGCTAAGAAAAGTTCACGGTATCAAGGTGAACTATTTCAAAGCCTTCGGTAATGTTGATATCCGGAATATTTTTATCTTTATTTTTGCCATCAGCTTTCTGTATCACGGGGTTCATAAGTGGTTCGGGGTTTATTTAAACCGCATTTATGAATTGGACAAGGTGTCCATCAGCATTTTCTTTATTGTGATGGCTGTCGGCGGCGCAGCAGGACAGATGGTTGGCGGATATTTATCCGATAAGCGGGGGCGCCTGGTATCTTGCCGTGTGGGTATCGTAGGGTTGGCATTGAGTGTGATGGCACTCATAGGCCATTATCCGCTATTTTTGCTGGGGTTCATTTTATGTTTGATTTCGATGTTTTGGACGATCGGGCATAATGGTATATCAACGGTGTTAACGGATTCCTCCGAAGAGGCGCGTCCGGTCATGGCCAGTCTGAATTCTTCGGTGCGTTTTATCAGCGGAGGGCTTGGGTTCTGGGTGAGTTCCTTTTTTGTTCAGGAAAATTTTGGGTTGACATTTCTTTATATAGGTATATTAATAATACTATTAAATGTAGTACTTAAGCGTTTTGTAGTATTGAAATTTTCACCAAAGGTGGAAATTTCAATACGGGCATAAATTAACGAGCCAGAGCTCGTTAATTTATAGTGAACCAGGGAGGTCAGCATGCCTGATTTAGATTTAAAAGGAAAGAACGCGATTATTACAGGGGCCAGCAAGGGAATCGGCAAGGCCATTGCCATGACGCTTGCCGAGAATGGCGTCAATGTGTTATTGGCCGCGCGCACGCAATCAACGTTGGATGAGACGGTCAGGGAGATTAAAGACAAGACAGGGGTCGCGTGTCTGGGATTGTCAACGGATGTGAGCCAGCTCGCGGATTTGGAAAAGCTTGTTAAAACAGCTTTAGATCAGTTTAAAAATATTGATATCCTGGTTAATAACGCGGGGGTATCCAGTCAATATCCTTTTGAGAAACAACCGCTTGAGGATATTGAAAGACTGGCGCACACGAATTATCTCGGATATGTCCGGCTCATCCGTTTGGTGATTCCGCATATGATCGAGCGCAAACAGGGATCCATTATTAACATGGTTTCCGGATCGACATTATGCGATCCTTTGCCGAGAAATTTTTTAACCTACAGTTCTCTGAAGGTGGGCTTAAGGGCTTTTTTAAAGGGTTTGTTCTGGGAGATGCGGGACCACGGGATCAAGGTGACGTCAATTTTGCCGGGTGTGGTTGATACGGAATTGACCGGAAAATTGAAGGATATCACGCAAGAACAAAAAGAACGTTTGATGTCGGCGCAATCGGTGGTTGATATGGTTATGTTCGCGTTGTCCGTGCCGGGCAATGCCTGTCCGCTGGAATTGGCTGTTATCAATCAGCAGACCCCGTGGACAAAACCGATCATTGATTACGCGCAGGAACAGGCGAAATGACCCTGAGAAGGGGTCATTTCGTCCCCCATGTAATGTTTTGCCACGCCTCGACGGGGCAAAACAATGGGGGACAAAATAAAGTACGGGGTACGTACCCGAGTACGTACCCTTTAAAACGGCTTCCGTTGAGTTTAAGCATGCGAAATCACAAGGAGGTGAATTGATGGACAAGACAGTCTCGGTATTTCAGAAAAACAAGTTTCAGGAGGTGCGTGTCGGTATCCGGGAATTTAAAGGGAATGATCTCGTCGACATCCGCACCTGGACCATGACGCAGGGCTCTGATGACATGGTTCCCACGGCCAAGGGCGTGTCGATTAATATCAGTCTTTTGCCGAAGCTGCAGAAGGCGCTTGATGAGGTTTCCAAGGAACTTAAGACCGTTAACCTGGGCAAGTGATTCCAGCCGTTTCTCCCCAGACGACACAGAACAAGAGGACAGCAATGAAAATCATTGATGCCCATAGTCATTATATGCCGCCGGAAGTGGCGCGCAACACGATGTTTTTTAAGGCCGGCTGGTCTGATGTTGACCGCCAGCTTAAAGCCATGGATGAGGGTGGCGTTGAAAAAGCGCTCCTTTTGTATCCGACGAGTGATGCCCATTTGAACATGGGGGGGTGGAAAAATGTCTGTCGCATTTATAATGAGGCCATCGCCGCGGTTGTTGCCAAACATCCGTCCCGTTTTATCGGCGCCGGCATATTGCCTCCGGCCTCCGCCGGAGCCGGAGAAAATTCTACAGATTTAAATGAAGAACTCAAGCGGTTCACTGACCTTAATCTCCCGGTTATTTCGCTGGCTTCAAGTTATGACGGAAAATATTTAGATGATGAGATGTTTTTTCCGGCATACGTTTATGCGCAGGAACACAACACGCCGATTCATGTTCATTCTCAAATTATCAATCCTGTCGGGGAGGATCGTGTCCGTGATCCGTTGTTAACACCGGTGCTGGAATATGTGCTTGATGTTTCGATGTGCATCGGGAAGTTGATGATGAGCGCAACATTTTTAAAGTTTCCCGACGTCAAATTTATTTTCGCGCATTACGGCGGGGTGCTTCCTTTGGTCAAAGAGCGGTTTGACACGACGTATCAGATGCTGCGCAAGCGGAATTTTGTAAAGGATTTAACCAAGGCCCCCGGGGATTATTTTAAGAATCTTTATTTCGACACCAGCGGATCAAAATCATTAGCCTCGCTTTTGTGTGCCCTGGAAATGGTTGATGCCTCCCATATCCTCTTCGCAAGTGACTATCCTGCCAACCCCAATTTCACTGAGGCCGTTGCCATGATCAAAAATGCCTCCATCTCAGACTCTGATAAACACGTCATCCTTCGAAACAGTCTGCTGGAAAATTTATGATTTCTCATCGTCGGATTTTCCGGTTAAAAAATACTTGACAAGGCGTGAGGCTTTTGATATTCTTCTGAAACGTTTTCAGGATAAGAAGTTACGTTCGTGTTGTAATTTCTGCTGATCTTTGAAATCTTATTATATGCTTACATTTTAAGCCAAGTTATTTTGGAGAGTTTGATCCTGGCTCAGAGTGAACGCTGGCGGCGTGGATTAGGCATGCAAGTCGAGCGATCCTTGTCTGAAATTTATGAGACTAGCTTGCTAGAGGATTAAATGGAAGACGCGGGATAGCGGCAAACGGGTGAGGAACACGTGAGTAACTTGCCCTTAAGTCTGAGATAGCTTCGTGAAAACGGAGATAATACCGGATAATCCCCCATCACTTCATGGTGGAGGGGGTAAAGGCGGGGATTCCTTCGGGAACCTGTCGCTTAGGGATGGACTCGCGTCCTATCAGCTTGTTGGTGGGGTAACGGCCTACCAAGGCATTTGACGGGTAGCTGGTCTGAGAGGATGGTCAGCCACACTGGGACTGAGACACTGCCCAGACTCCTACGGGAGGCTGCAGTCGAGAATCTTTAGCAATGGACGAAAGTCTGACTATGCGACGCCGC
>CBDUYP010000117.1:0-3948 GCA_965371485.1 uncultured bacterium | reverse complement strand
AAAAAACAGCTTTAATCATCTTTGCACGGGAACCCCGCGACGGCAAGGTCAAGACCCGTTTGTTGAAGGATTTGCCTGCCGGTGCCGTAACCCGGTTGTACAAGGTCTTTATCAGGGATGTCTTGAAAACAGCCCTTAAGGCATCCGTCACTGAAAGGTTTATTTATTACACAGGTGGAAATCCTTCCTTACCATTTTTAGGGCGATTTAAAGGGAAGTTCCGGTTGAAACGCCAGCAGGGAAGGGATCTGGGGACACGGATGTACCGGGCCTTTGTCAACAGTAGAGAGGCGGGTTTTGATAAAACAGTGATCATCGGCACGGATTGCCCTTCGTTGACGGATAATGACATTCAAAATGCCTTTAATAAATTATTGCGGTATGATATCATTTTAGGGCCCAGCAAGGACGGAGGCTATTATCTGCTTGGGCTGAACCGGCCTCATCAACGATTGTTTTCCAATATTCCCTGGAGCACAAATGCGGTTTTGTCTATGACGCGTCAGCGGGCAGAGAAACTTAAAAAGAAGGTTTATTTACTTGTTAAAAGGCAGGATATTGATACTATTGAGGATTTGAAAGAATCTAAGAAAGGTGATTATGCAAAGCGGAGATACGGTTTGTGAACGTCCGTGGGGGCATTATTTTAAACTTTATCAAGAATCCGGTGTGTGGGTCAAACGGGTTGAGGTGAAACCCGGACATCGGTTAAGTCTGCAAAAACACGATAAGCGTTCGGAAAAATGGATTGTTGTTATTGGTAAGGGCATAGCTGTTATCGATAAAGAAGAGATACTTTTAAGCCCCGGGGTGGTTGTTAATATTCCGCTGGGGTCAGTACATCGCATCGGTAACACGGGAGATCAAAAATTGGTGTTTATTGAAGTGGCGTGCGGTGATTATTTGGGGGAAGATGATATTACACGTATTCAGGATGATTACGAAAGGGAAAATCAATGAGCAAGTATTTAATTACCGGTGGGGCCGGATTTATCGGATCAAATATCGGTGAGAAATTAATCAAAGAAGGGCACTTTGTCCGTGTCCTTGATAACTTCTTCTCCGGCAAAGAAGAGAACTTGAAATTCACGCAAGGGCTTGGAAAAGATAAGTTTGAACTTGTCCGGGGGGATATCCGGGATAAGGAAGCGTGCGAAAAGGCCTGCCAGGGCATGGAGTATGTTTTGCACCAGGCTGCCTTGCGTTCTGTCCCCAAGTCCATGAGCGATCCAAAAAGTTACAATGATGTTAATATCAACGGGATTCTCTGCATGCTTCAGGCCGCGGCACAGAATAAGATCAAGCGTTTTGTCTTTGCCTCCTCCAGTTCTGTTTACGGTGACACCGATCAATTTCCTGAGAAAGAAGATCAGCCGCCGCTTTTGATATCTCCGTATGCCTTAAGCAAATTGGCCGGTGAGTATTATTGCCGGATTTTTTCCGAACATTTCTCTGTGGAGACCGTCTGCCTGCGTTATTTTAATGTTTTCGGCCCCAAGCAAGCTCTTGATGATGAATACGCGGTGGTTGTTCCAAAATTCATACACTGCATTCTCAACGATCAGCCGCCGCCGGTCTTCGGCACAGGAAAGCAGTCCAGAGATTTTACCTACATCGAGAACGTTATCTCGGCCAATATCCTGGCAGCCACGACCCCGGGGGTGAGACATGAAATTCTTAATGTGGCTAACGGGGAGGATCAAACGGTTTTGCGTCTCGTGGATGTTTTGAACATGAT
Organism: uncultured bacterium; assembly: GCA_965371485.1. Taxonomy (GTDB): domain Bacteria; phylum Omnitrophota; class Gorgyraeia; order Zapsychrales; family JANLHA01; genus CBDUYP01. The sequence continues at coordinate 2,210 of CBDUYP010000117.1, read as the reverse complement.
TATCGGCAAGAACATTCAGCCGGAATTCTTACCTGTGCGGGCAGGAGATGTTTTTAAAACCAACGCCGATATTACGAAAATCAGAAAGATTTTAAAATACAAGCCCTTGGTGAATTTTGAAGAAGGGCTGAAACGAGCAGTGGAGTGTTTCCGTTAATATGCGTATCAGTGAACAATTAAAGACAAAGAAGACCAAGCTGGCGGTTGTGGGCCTTGGGTATGTCGGTTTACCGCTCGCTGTTGAATTCGGAAAAAAAATACCGACGATCGGCTTTGACATCAAAGAAAAGCGCGTCAATGCGTTAAAGAAGGGTGTTGACCAGACGCATGAGGTGTCTTCCGGAGAGCTTAAGTCCGCCTGTTATCTTGAATTCACGGTGGACCCCGCGAAACTAAAGGAAGCAAATTTCGTTATTGTGGCGGTGCCTTCTCCGATTCATAAAAATAAACAGCCGGACCTTTCTTATTTAACAGCGGCCTCAAAGGTGGTTGGAGAGCATTTGGCGAAAGGGGCTATTGTTGTGTATGAATCCACGGTTTATCCCGGGGTGACAGAAGACATTTGTGTGCCGGTTATCGAGAAATATTCCGGCTTTAAGTGCGGTAAAAATTTCAAAGTCGGATATTCGCCGGAAAGGATGAATCCCGGAGACAAAGAACACGGCCTCGCGGACATTATCAAGATCGTATCAGGAATGGATGAAGAAACACTGCTTGAGGTTGCGGCGGTTTATGATTTGATCATCAAGGCAGGCCTTTATAAAGCCGAATCTATCAAATGCGCTGAGGCGGCCAAGGTTATCGAGAATGTCCAGCGCGATCTGAATATTGCCCTGGTCAATGAACTTGCCATCATTTTTCATAAGCTTGGTATTGATACCCATTCTGTGCTTGAGGCCGCGGGAACGAAATGGAACTTTATCAAAATGACGCCCGGGCTTGTCGGAGGGCATTGTATCGGGGTTGACCCTTATTATCTTACGCACAAAGCAGAGGAAGTCGGGTACAATCCGCAGGTGATATTGTCCGGGCGTAGGATCAACGACGCGATGGGGAAATATGTCGCGGGTCAAACTGTCAAGAAACTCATTGAGGCCAAGAAGACGGTTAAGGGTGCGGTGGTTTTGATTATGGGCGTTACTTTTAAGGAAAATGTCTCTGATATCCGTAATTCCAAGGTTGTTGATATGATCGATGAACTTAAATCGCACGGGATTCGTGTTGAGTTGATCGATCCTGTGGTTTCTAAGGAGGATGTTAAGCGCGAATATGGCATTGATTTGACGGCTTATGATTCCGATATTAAGGCCGATGCCGTTGTTGTCGCGGTTAATCATGACGAATTCAAGAAGACATTGACGGTTGAAGCCCTGAGGAATCATTTGATCGGGGACCATGGCAAGGGTGTTGTGGTTGACGTGAAGGCCATGTTTGAGCCGAAAGATTTTGAGGGTACCGGGGTGTTGTACTGGCGGTTGTAACCTTCCATTAGTATTCAAATCATATCCCAAAAAAACACAAAATTGTATTTACAGAAGCAGGGCTGTTCGGTATATTAATTGTGAGCATACGCTCATAAGTAATACATGGTTCTTTTGAGCATATGCTCAAAAGAAGGGCATGGTTAAAGGAGGCTCAAAATGGCTCAAAAAGGCAGACCTAAGAAAATTCGATATATGCAAAAGATGCCGAAAGTTGTTCAGTTTAGCCCGCGGGGCAAGCCCGGGCGGCCGGATGAGGTGGAATTGCTGTTTGACCAATTTGAAGCCGTGAAGTTGGCGGATTTTCAGGGATTCAGCCAGGTTCAGGGGGCTTTGGCCATGCGGCTGTCTAGGGCCAGTTTTGGCAGGATTTTGAGGGAGGCCCGCAAGAAGATTGCTGATGCCTTGGTTAATGGAAAGACCATAAAGATCCGCATGGGAAGCGTTCAGGTCGGGATAAGAAGAACGGAATTTACGGAAGGATCGATAGAAAAAGAAGTTGCCCGATTCCAGATGCGAAGTTCTAAAATTCTTAGAGATGCCGAGAAGATCATCGATCAGGATGAAAGGTGTGCGGACGCATAAATAATGCGATGGACAGGACAAAGGGCCGTACAAATAACGGTCCTTATTAAAATACTATCAACTTCCTATAATGGTGATTATGTTAACTTGGTGATCACTTCAAGCTCACAACATCAGGTTCTTTTTGCTGGGGAGTCATGGCCT
>CBDUYP010000116.1:0-3987 GCA_965371485.1 uncultured bacterium | reverse complement strand
CAGACAAACCACCCCTAATTTATAATTAGGGGGGGGGTGGTGAGAATTTTTCACCCCCCGTTGATAAAGGGGGGCCGGGGGGGATTTCAGAGGCGCAGGAACCGGGATTTAAAACAGCTATGGCGATCGCGAATAAACGGCACGATTTGATTGCCGTTACGTTAAATGACCCTAAGGAAAAGGATTTGCCGGATTGCGGATTGTTAGGCCTGGAGGATGCTGAGACCGGACAGGTTGTTGTGGTGGATACCTGCAATAGACACGTGCGTCAGCGCTATCATCAACGGGCTGTCAACCGTCTGGACAATCGCAACAGGCTTTTTCATTCCATCGGCGTTGATCATATTGATATTGCGACGGATTCCCCTTACGCCAACGAGATCGTAAAATTTTTCTTAAAGCGCAGAAGACGAAGAGTTTAAAGTTGAGATGTTAAGAGACGTAAAATCCCCGGTGGATTTCCCTCCCGGTTATTTTTTTCTGTATGTATTTTTATTTGTCATCATCGTTGTTGCCGGTATTTTATTGATCCGGTTCTTCATCAGGAAGTTTGCGAAAAAAAAGACAGAAGCACTTGTCCCGCCGTCACCCTGGGAGGTCGCCTACGAAAGTCTCGCTAAGTTGAAGGATGATAACCTTCTTGCTCAAAGCAGGATCAAGGAATATTACATACGCTTATCCGGTATTGTGCGGCATTACATTGAGGACCGGTTTGATGTGAAAGCTCCGGAAATGACAACGGAAGAGTTTTTCTTTTCCCTTAAAACGGCACAATGTCTGTCTGGCGCTCAAAAGGATGCTTTGAAAGAATTCTTAAATTGTTGTGACATGGTCAAATTTGCCAAATATGCCTCAAATGACCGGGAGATAGAACAAAGTTTTGTTTCAGCCAAGCGGCTGGTGGATGAGACCGTAGATACATCATCATAATGATTTTCAAGACCCCCTGGATAATTTTTCTGATACCGTTCGTCTTGATCCCGGTGATATGGGTGAAGAGAAAGCAACGCCAGGCGAATTTACGCTTTCCGTCGGCGGATTTAGTTTCTTCTCTCGGGAAGACATGGAAAACCCGGTTAATGCCATTGCCGTTTTATCTGCGGTTGTTAACCCTTGTTCTGTTTATCCTTGCCCTGGCCGGACCGCGTCGTGTTATGGAGGAAACGGTCCATAAGAGTGAAGGGATCGACATTGTCCTGGCGGTTGATGCCTCAGGGAGCATGGCTGCGGAGGACTTTGTCGTTCAGGGAAACCGCACCAATCGTCTCGAGGCTGTTAAGGGTGTTGTTAATGATTTTATTGATGCCCGTCAACATGACCGTATCGGCATGATTGCCTTTGCCGGCCTGGCCTATACGGTGAGTCCTTTGACAACGGATTATTCCTGGCTGAAGATAAATTTAGACCGCATTGCATTGGATCTCATGGAGGATGGGACAGCCGTCGGATCAGCCATTTCATCTTCGCTGGCACGACTTAAAAAGAGTACCCGTACGGGCACAGGCAAGGCAAAATCCAAACTCATCATCTTGCTGACAGACGGTGTCAGTAATGCCGGCAAGGTGACTCCTCTCGCCGCGGCACAGGCGGCGCAGGCATTGGATGTGAAAATTTACACCATCGGGGCGGGAACAAAGGGGTATGCTCCTTATCCGGTTACAGACAGGCTGGGCCGTGTACGGTATCAGAAAGTCCGGATTGATCTGGATGAAAGGACTCTGAAGGAAGTTGCGCGGATAACCGACGGCAAATATTTTCGCGCAACCGATACAGAGTCTCTTCGCGATATTTATCGGGAAATTGATGTTATGGAGAAGACCGAAATCGAAGAATCCGGGTACAAGGAATACAAAGAGCTTTTTGTCTTTGTGCTTGTGGCAGGGCTTCTTACATTATTGTGTGAATTAATTTTATCGAAAACATTACTTTTGAGGTTGCCGTAATGCGATTTGCAGAACCGGAAATGTTATACGGGTTGTGGGGTGTCGTGCTTGTGGCCGGTTTTTTATTTTGGGCGGCACGACATCGGCAAGATATTTTAAAGCGTTTTATTTCGCAGCATCTTGTTGATGAAATCGCGGATAGTTTTGATGCCGGACGCTATGTTATAAAAGATATTCTTCTTGTTGCGGTTTTTGTGCTGGGTATTCTGGCATTGGCCCGTCCTCAGTGGGGATTTGAGTGGCAGGAGGTTAAGCGGCAGGGGCTGGATATCATGGTTGTCATTGATACCTCCCGGAGTATGTTAACGCAGGATGTCAAGCCGGACCGCCTGCGGCGGGTAAAATTAGCCGTAAAGGATTTATTAAAGAAGCTCAAAGGAGACCGCGTCGGACTGATCGCCTTTGCCGGGAAGGCCTTTCTCGTATGTCCTTTGACCGTGGATTACAACGGGTTTCTGATGAGCCTTGAGGATTTGGACACGCAAACCATCCCTCAGGGCGGAACAAACTTGTCAGAGGCCATCAAGGAGGCGATCCGGGCATATGATGATGTCCCGAGTCAACATAAGGCGGTGGTTATTTTAACCGACGGAGAGAATCTCCAGGGCCGGCCTATGGACATTGTCAGACAGGCAAAAGAGAAAGGGTTTAAGATTTATTGCATTGGCATCGGGACCAAGGAAGGCGAGTTGGTTCGCATACGAAATAATTCCGGCAGGTATGAGTTCCTGAAGGATGAAAATGGAAACGTTGTAAAATCACGTCTCAATGAGAAATTGTTGCAGGAGATTGCCCTGTTAACAGGCGGGATTTATGTCCGGGCAAGCGGCGCCCGGTTCGGGCTTGACCTGATTTATGACAGGGAATTATCAAAATTTGAAAAGCGCGATATTGAAAGCACCACACAGAAACGATATCATGAGCGTTTTCAAATCCCGTTGGGGCTGGCCGTATCGGTGCTGATTGTTGCCACGTGCATGGCAACACGGAAAACCGGGAAAGATTCATGACGCGTTTATTTCCATTACTGCTTTTCTTATTTTTATTCATAAACAATGCCGCGGCGGCATCCCGGGCGAAAGATGTCACAGAGGGCAACGCTTTATATCTCGACGGAGATTATGAGGGATCGATTGCAAAATATCAGCAGGCGCTGGGGAAGTCTCCGGAATCTGATATTGTCAATTTTGATATCGGGACGGCGTATTACAAACAGGAAGATTATTCCAAGGCAGTCTCCCACTTGCAGAAGGCTTTGTTGAGTGAAGACAATGAACTGCGCGGGAAGGGACATTACAATATCGGGAATGCTTATTATAAGTCCGGGGCCGTATGGGAAAAGGATGATATTGACAGTGCCCTTGTCTCGTGGGAACAGTCGCTGGCGCATTTTGAAAATGCCGTCAAGATTAATGACAAGGACGCGGATGCCGAGTATAATTATGAGTTTGTGAAAGAGGAAATAGCGCGGTTAAAGAAGAAGAAAGAACAGCAGGAACAGGAACAAAGCACGAAGAAGACAGAAGACCGGGAAGAAAAATCAGAAGAGGCACAAGAAAGTCAAGAAGGACAGCAAGAGCAGCAAGGCCAAGAAGGTCAAGAAGGTCAAGAGAAACAGCAAGAGCAGCAACAAGCCCAGGGAAACCAGGAAGAGCTTTCGCAAGCGCAAGAAATGCCACAAGGAGCGATGTCCCCGCAAGAGGCGCAAATGCTTTTAGAAAATTATCAGCAGAATGAAGAACCTAAAGGGTTGCTGAATTTTATGAAAAGAAAAGGGAAAGAAATCCCCGTGCTGAAAGACTGGTAACATGAAACATTGCAGATTTAAAAGGATATTTATCTTCCTATCGGTTGTTGTTTTTTTCTGTTTCAGGACGGCAGCCGGCTATTCTCAGGACACCAGCTTTGAGTCCAGTACCGACCAGACAACCGTTGCATTGGGTTCTTCCCTGCAGTTAACCCTGACGGTGACAGGGGGGAGACGCTCTGTTTCTCCTCCGGACTTACTTGATATCGATGGATTTGAATCCAGATATTTAGGCCC
>CBDUYP010000115.1:0-3992 GCA_965371485.1 uncultured bacterium | reverse complement strand
TCCAGGACTCGAGGATAAAAGACACCCCGACAATATTCGACCAATCCGATATTTGCTGAAATTTCTCCAGGGGAATGCTGAAATTATTCCAGTCCAGCCCAACGCCCTCAAGAAAAGCTGACGCCGTCTCATTTTTCTTATTTCTTAATTCAATCCGTATCTTCCCCGGGGATCCTTCTTCCATGGCGCGGATAGAAAACTGCAACTCTTTATATTTGGCAGCATTAATCTGCGGGGTTTCCAGGGCGAATGTCTTGACGGGGGGATAAGGATGACGCAGGTCATACTTAATACGGATAGGCCCGTTATTCAACGCATAGATAATCTTGTTCCGGAAGGGATCTTCCCGATGGGTTAAGAATGCAGAAAGCCCATAAAAAGAACTGGCAAAGATGATAACGGTGATAACAATGTTGATCACCAGCCAGGCATTCAATTGCAGCCTTTTTCCCTTTCCCTTTTTATGGGTGCTCTTTTTCCCTAAATAAACCTGGGCCAGATGCTCATAAATTTCGTCCCGTGTCATGGTGATTTCATAATAACAAATAAATGTATTTTGAAAAATGTTATTTTACTTTTTTTCACACAATAAAAAACCCTCCCCCGCCATAGACGGGGAAGGGTTTCTTATTTTTCTTTAAATCAACTCCTCAATTAAAAGCTAACGTTACCGTTAACTAAGAATTGAGTTGCGGCTTCACCATTAATCGCAGTATCAAATGCCCTGCCAGGCACGAACCAATCCATTCTCGCGCCGAATTGGACATCTTCGGTGTAATCATAGGTCAAAGCAAGACCTAATTCATCACCGATTTTCTTATTGGATGTCATGAACGGATTAAGGGTTGTCCCGTCAGGCTGACGCATGGTCAAACAGTCGGTACCCTGGCAACGACCCTCAGTAACATCACCACCCTGAGCGGTATCCGTATCATTGAGAGCTTTATCCAACCAGATACTATTCCACTCAACGCTGGCTGTCACGTCTTCCAACGGCTGTGCCTGCACTTTGAGCGTAATAATATGCGAGTTGGTTAAATCAAAGAGGGAATTGTAAATGGTCCCTGTCCCTTGATTTTCAAACATCGGATCCCAGCCTGTGAAATACTCACCCGCATTCCTGCCGGCAATTTTACCACGTTCCTGCGGTCCGCTGTCACCGGATACATAGGTGTAAGCACTTGAGACAACCGGACTCCACTGGGCTGTTTGGTCAAACGGAATCATGTAACTGGAGATGACCTGCGCACCGACAGCTCTTCGGCTAACGTTATCAATAGTGGCCTCTGTCGAATCCGTATTGGTTCTATTACCGAACTGCGCAGCGACCTCTGCCTGTACACTTAATCCCTTAATCGGGTTGGTGCTGGTCCTCAGACCCGGCATGTAAACCGTATCGGATTTATCACCGGGGGTGTTTTTGACACTCTGGTCAATTTTCGCCCAGAAGTAGGACTCAACCACTGTGTCCATATCATCGCCGAGTTGATAATTGGCGTTGATCCCGAAGAGATCAATATCATCATCCGGAAAACCTGTCCCAAGATTATTGTTGGAATCAACCTTGGCCGCGATCAGATCAAGGGTCAACGGGTCGTAATCCAGAGTCATGCGAACCGCATCCAGAGCCGTTCTCTTGGAAAGGTCCTCAGCAACACCGTTCAGCCCGCCGGAAGTAATGACATTGTTCGTCCCGGCTGAATCAATGACAAAGGAAGTACCAAAAGCAAAATTTTGGCGTCCGATGGTCACGGTCAACGGAGAATAAAGCATCTCCCGTAACGTGACAAAAGCCAGGTTAAGATCAAGGTCATTCTCATTAGCGTTTTGGCCTTCGTCGCCCCATGTTCTTTCATTAAGAAGGGCAACCGTGGCTGCGACATTATCCGTGAGGTCAGCATCCACTCTTAAGCGTGTCTGGGTAATCAGCAGATTTTGGTAGAAACTCGGATTGACTTCAGCGTTTGAATTAGTATTCATCCCCAAATCAAACTGGTCCCTGACAAGCCAAGTGGAATCGATATCCCCACTGATCTTGATGTTTTGAACACTAGCAGATGCCGGCACAGCCACAAGGGCAATACTTAGCACCGCTAGTAGTAGAATTTTTCTCATTTTTTTCTCCTATCCAATTAGAAGTCAGTATTTCGACTTACCTTTATATATTGCAACTAGGAACAAGAACAAACTATCCTAGAGATTTTCTTAATACGCCAGTATTTGATGATTCCCGACTTTAAAGTATCATCCCCTCCTTTCTTCGTCAGTTTAAAACCATCTCTGGGTTAAAGTATGAAACAGAAACATTTTTACATAGATAAAAAGGGGTGTCAATATTTTTTCGATTTTTTTTGTAACCTGATTTATTAATGAAAAGTGCGCCTGGGTGGATTCGAACCACCCACGCCGGCCTTAGGAGAGCCGCGCTCTATCCATCTGAGCTACAGGCGCATGCAAAGATCAATATTCAATAATGGAATACACGGGCAGGTCTTTTAATTTCTCTTTTCCATTGAGAAATGTCAGTTCAATGAGGAAGGCGATGCCCGCGATATCCGCGCCAAAATCCCGGATCAACCGGACAACGGCCTCAATCGTTCCTCCCGTTGCCAGAAGATCATCTGCGATCAAAACCCGGCTTTGCGGGGAAAGGGCATCTTCGTGAATTTCCAGAGTATCGGTCCCATACTCCAATTCATACGACACACTTTTTGTTTTGTAGGGAAGTTTACCTTTTTTGCGGACAGGGACGAATCCTGCTCCGAGTTGATAGGCCAACACCGAACCAAAAATAAAGCCGCGGGACTCAATGCCGATAACCTGATCAATCTTTTCCCCTTTGAATTTCTCCACAAAAATGTCTATGGACTGCTTAAACGCCTGAGGATCACTGAGAAGGGTCGTAATATCCTTAAAGATAATCCCCTTTTTAGGGAAATCTGGGATATCGCGAATATGTTTTCTAAGATCTTCTACCTGTGCTTGCATGGTATCCCCTTCTTTCATTTTATCTTTCCGCGCGCCTTGCCCTCTCCTTGGCCCTTTGCTCCTTCTCAAAAGTGTGCCGTATCTTCTTAAGAGTCGATTCCTCCACCTGCCGGACACGTTCCCTGGAAATTCCTAATTCCTTCGCAACCTCAGCCAGCGTATGAACCTCCCCGTCACCAAGACCATACCGCATGCTTATGATTTTCGTTTCCCTCTCATTAAGCATCTCCAGAAAACCCTGTGCGCGCTCCTTATTAAACAATAAATCCAAACGCTCATCCGCCCCGGTCAGGCTTTCATTCTCAATAATATCCTTGACCTGCCCCTCTCCGTCTTCACCGATAGGGGCCTCAAGGCTGGACATCTTGGTGATCGACTTTTCCAAATCATGGATTTTCTCAACAGTCACCTGAAGTCTTTTGGCGACCTCAGTGGCACGCGGCTTCCTCTTTAATTTATGTGTTAATTCCTCCGTAACTTTCTTGTACTTAAGGATATCCTCATTCATGTAAACAGGAACACGGATCATCTTGCCCTGATCAATAATCGCGCGGGAGATCCCCTGTTTAATCCACCAGGAGGCATAAGTTGAAAACCGGAATCCTCTCTCAGGATCAAATTTCTCAACACCTCTCATAAGTCCGATGTTGCCTTCTTCAATCAAATCGCTCAAAGGCACCCCGAGATTCATGTATCGCTTGGCAATACTGATCACCAGACGCAAATTCGAATGAATCATCTTGTCCCGGGCCTCACGATTCCCTTTCTGAACCTTCCTGCCCAAATCAATTTCTTCTTCAGCCTTCAGAAGAGGATATTTCCGGATATTTTTTAAATAAATTCTAATGGAATCCATGATTTTGCAGCTTAACGCTTGCGTTTGCTCCTCTTAACTTTTTTCCCGGTTCTTTTTTTCGCCTTCAGTTTGGCCGGAGCCGCTATGTTTAAAGCTGCCTGGGCAGCAGCTAAACGGGCAATAGGGACACGATACGGAGAACAGCTGA
>CBDUYP010000114.1:0-4010 GCA_965371485.1 uncultured bacterium | reverse complement strand
CCTCACTGTTTTTGTATTCCGTATTATCATCACTGATCGCCATATATCGGGAAGGTTTCCCGTTTTCATCGGAAAAAGGCGCGATCGTTGTCTTCAGCCAGAAGACCGTACCGTCTTTGGCCTTATTTCTTATCTGGCCTTTCCAGACATCCCCGTGCGTTATCGTATCCCATAAATTTTTCCAGAATTCCCCCGCATGGAAGTCGGAACTTAAGAAATGATAGTCTTGCCCCAGGAATTCTTCCCGTGAATATTTTGAAATTTTGCAGAAGTGATCATTGGCATAGATAATCTTGCCTGCCGTATCGGCAACCGACACAATCGCGTGCTGCCCCAAGGCAAACTTCTGATCAGCCAATTCCTTGAGTACCTTTTGGAGAGCTTGTTGAGAGGATGTTTCTTCCAGAACCATCATTTTCTTCTAAAATAAGCCCGTAACTATTTTATGAACAGGATTCGTTCAGAACACTTTTGGCAACTTTCCCCACCTTTTTTCTTTTCCGGAATTCTGTGGGGGTTATCTTGTTGATTCTTTTAAAAAGACGCATGAATGACTCCGGATTTTGATAGCCGAGCATCTCGGAAATCTGGCAAATCGTGTACGACGAATCTCTCAAAAAAGATTTGGCCTTATCCATCTTCACCTTGATTTTATAATCACGGAAACTGCACTTGTTCCTGCTTTTAAACAAACGGCTCGCGTATTTCGTGCTCAGGCACACCTCGTCGGAAATATACCGCAGAGAAACATTCCGGTAATTCCTTTCAATAAACCGTTTCATCTGTTCAATATTGCGTTCCTTCCCGTCATCCACACCCACCCTTTCTCTCAACAAATCTTTGACCTTATCTTTTAAATCTCCGACGTCAAACGGTTTTTCGATAAAATCATCCGCGTCATTGCGCAAGGCCTGGATCGCGAGATCTTTTGTTCCGAAAGCCGTCATGATGATCACGATGATATCCCTGTTGATCTTCTTGATCTCCCGCAGAATATCGATCCCGTCCACATCTTTCATAAAGACATCCAGCAGAACCAGATTGACGCTGTTAGGCTTTCGCAAAAGGGCAAGGGCGTCTTCTCCCCGTTGAAAGCAAATCACTTCAAAATGTCTTTCAAGCGCGAGCCGTATACTGGTCAGGATATTCATCTCATCATCAACAGCGATAATCTTTTCATAAAGCATGAGTTTCTCTCCTTTTTAAATTTTATACTGACACTAAGCTACTTTTTTACATGAATTACGAAATTAGTAAATAGGTCAAGAGACCTTTCTTCTGACTTTTTGGGAACTGTCAAAGGAAATAACCGCTTTTGCAAGCTTAATTTATCCCGAGGAAGTATTTTTAACCGGAAGACGTACTGTAAAAGAGGTTCCTTTCCCCTCCTGACTTACCACCTCAATCCGGCCATGATGGCGCTCAACGGTTTCCTTGCTGATGGCAAGCCCCAATCCCAACCCTTCGCCTTTTCCCGACGAAAACGGATCAAATATCTTCCCTATCTCCTCATCGGGAATCCCTTTCCCTGTGTCTTCGACCTGTATCATGATATGCTCCTGCTCCCATTCCTTTGAAGATGAGACAAGATGGGCTGACAAGATGATGGATCCGCCCGAAGAGGTGGCTTTCATGGCATTGGATACGAGATTAAAAAATACATACCGCAATTTTCCCATATCACCCAAAATCGACGGAAAAAGATGATGAACATGCACGGTAAAATCAATCCCCTCTTGTTCCGCCCGCACCTTGAGCAGAGCAGCGGTGTCGTTGATGAAAACATTGACATCAATTTCTTCCATCGCAATCTTACGGGATTTGGAATATTCGATCATATCCTTAAGCATCCCCTTCCAAATATCCAACTCCTGGGGAACAATGCGTGTAAACTCTTCAATAAATTTCTTTTCCTGGTACCGTTCAGGCAACAGTTGAATATAAGTATTAACCAGCACAAGAGAATTCCTGAGTTCATGCGCGATGCTCGCGGCAGCTTTGCCGATCAATGATAATTTTTCCATATGTTGCGCCTTTTGCAGTTTGACCGTTATCCTGTTAAAGGAATTCAGGATATGGCCGATCTCGTCCCGCCGGGAAACTGTTATCGGATGATCAAAATCAGACCGCGCGATACGCCGGGTTCCTTCAAGCAGCATATGAATAGGACGGCTCATAAATCTTGCAAGAGCCAGACTGATCAATAATGCCGCCGCAATACTGATCAGGATAAGAACCCATGACTGAATCTTCATGATCTTTGAAAAGGCATAGGCCTCTTTCGCGGATTGAAGGACAACCAAACCCCAACCGGTTTCCTCGATAGGGGAAAAAGAAACCAAACTCTTATTTCCCTGCCGGTCTGTTTCCTCACGGCTTCCGGTCCGGCCCGAAAAAAGGCTTTCGACAACAGTTTGATAAGGAAAGAGCTTGTGTTCCATAACATACCTTTTATTCGGATGATAAAGAAGCATGCCGAATTTATCAAAAACATTCACCCTCCCTGTTTTGCCGATCCGGATACCGTCAACAATGTCCCACATGCCTCTTAAGTTAACCTCGGCCGTAAGAACACCCCGCACTTTTCCCAAACCTCTGACAGGAACCGACATGATAACAATGGGGATGGAATTTCCCAGGATATTGATACCGGAAATACAGGATTCACCTGCCATGGCCTTAAGAAAGCACGGGTCATCGCCCTTTTTATACTTTGGCCCTCCCAGATCAGATATAACCGTCTCCTGTCCGTCGGGATCAAGATACGCAATCCTGCGGAACATGGGATATTGCAGGGCAAGTTCAACAATGGCGGTTTCCTGCCGCCACCTGTCCGCGTGCAATACCCCGAGAATGGCAGCCGCTGTCATGAGGAGTTCTTTCGGCTTTTTAACAAACTCATTAACCTCGCTGGCGGCCCGGACAGCGAGTTCCCGGTGGTCCCGCAAAACAGATGTCTTCACGGCCGTCTGGCTTGTGTGAATAAGCAGTATTCCCAATGCTGTCAGCGGAATAATAACCAACGGAACCAACATCACAAAAATCTGCTGCCAGATGCGCCAAGGCCACAACGTCAAAATTTTTTGTTTAAAAGATTCCAGGAATGTCATACCATCAACGCGTCTCTCTGTATTTTCTTAAATTGTTCAAAATAAAGACGGCTGTAAAATCCCTCGCGCTTCAAAAGATCCTCATGCGTCCCTGTCTCAACGATCTGTCCCTTTTCCAGGACAATAATTTTATCAGCCTCCATAATCGTTGAGAAACGGTGCGCCGCGACAAAAACGGTTTTTCCTCTGAGATATTCCTTAACAGCCCTTTGGATCCGGTTTTCCGTTAAGGCATCCACGGATGATGTTGCCTCATCCAGGATAAGAATCGACGGATTTTTTATCAAGGCCCGGGCAATGGCAATCCTCTGCCTCTGTCCGCAGGAAATTTGGCATCCCCTCTCCCCGACCTGAGTCGCGTACCCGTCGGGAAATTGTGAAATAAACGCGTGCGCCTCAGCCGCTTTGGCGGCCCTGATCATGTCTTCCTTAGAGGCAGAAAAACTTCCGTAGCGGATATTCTCCTCAATGGTCGTGCTAAAAAGGAAATCGTCCTGCAGGACAACCGCAACCTGTTTGCGATAGGTCTCTACATCAAGCCCTTTAAGAGGATGCCCGTCAATCATGATGTTTCCCTCACAAGGATCAAAAAATCGCAAAAGAAGACTGATCAACGTGGTCTTGCCCGCACCACTGGCCCCCACAATCCCTATGGTCTCTCCTTTTTCAACAGAAAAATCAATGTTCTCTAATATCTGTTGTGTAGACGAATACCCGAAACCGACTCCCTTAAAGGCTACATAGCCTTTAAGGCCAGGAAAGGCAACAGGCGATCTTGAAGAGACGATCCCCTCTTCCATTCTAAGAATATCATCAATGCGGTTGAGGGCAGCCGCGGCTTCCTGATTAGAACTGTTGATGATCTCCATTCGGATAACTGGCGAGAATAACATTCCTAAT
>CBDUYP010000113.1:0-4041 GCA_965371485.1 uncultured bacterium | reverse complement strand
CTACCCCAAGAACGACCACCAGGATATACGGGAGCCATTTGTTAAAATGATCAACGCTTTTCCTGCCCTGCCGGAATAACTCTTCGGGCGTATCCGGGATTTTAAAATCCATGATTTACACACTCCTTATTGAAATGATTTCTAAACGCATGAGCCTCATTCTAATGAGAGAACAGGATAAGTCAAGAAAATTTATTCTATCCGAACTAAATACTTGCCGCCGATTTCCTTTAAGAGCGTCATCGTGTACCTGCTTATTCTCATGGCCCTTTCCAGGTCGTGAAACGTTGCCTTTTTAACAATGCCGAATGTGACAGGTTGTTTTTGTTTCTTCAAAAATTTCAGAACCTGGTCATCGTTAACAAAAAACGGAATCGTATGGGGGCTGAAAAACTTTTTCCCGATGATATCAACGACCGCCATTTTTCTGTCCGTAAAAAACCTCACACCCCGAACATAGAATTTACTGGCCAGAACAACAGAGTCTGATTGATCGGTCTTTTTTAAAACATCACTTATCTGTTTGCAGGAAACCCACGGCTCGGCATGGGATTTTCCCAAAGCCAGCAGCACAAATAAGGCAATGATGATCCCGGGAACGGCACACGTCATTTTCATAAATTCACGGCGCCGGGTGAAAATAAAAACCGTGGCCGCGCACAAAAGAACCAGGGCGGCAAACACATAAACAGGAACCATATCGACGACAAAATCAATGTATTTTCGGGCAAAGACAACGGATAAAACCGCGATGACAGCCATCAGTCCCGACGACACATAAGCCGTTCCCTGCAAGATTTTGACGGAAGATTTTTCAGGGTTCGCCAGAATATTGCCTATGTAATACGCAATGATCATGGCAATAGCAGGAAAGGCGGGAAAGATGTAACTCGCCAACTTGGAATGGGCCGGTTGGACAAAAACATAGATACCGAGAACCCAGGATACAAGAAACAGCAGAGGGGCGCGATGCGCGTGCTTTTCCTTAATACGCTTGAACAGCAATCCTAATGCCGGGAACAAAAAAAATGTCCAGGGCATGGCACCGCCGAATATGATCCCAAGATAAAAATACCATGTGTCGCATTTGGGATGTTCCGCTTCCGCTAATCTGCGGACATGGACATTCTGAAAATATTCCCCGAGAAATTCCTGCCCGTACAACTTAACCATTAACACATGCCACGGCGCGGCAATAACCGCGAAAGCCGCCATCCCCCAAAGGGACGCCCGGCATAGGAAAAACCGGATATCTTTCTTAAAGCAAAGATACCCTAAAATCATACCGGCCGGAAAGCAGAATCCCAAAAGGCCTTTTGTGAGAACGGCAAGGCCTGAAAAAACAAAACATAAAATGATCCCGGTGTCTTTTCGCTCCTTATCCCGGTAACCGTAATAAAAACATCCCATCGACAGGGTAACCCATATGGAAAAAACCATGTCCGTCATGACAGCCCGTGAAAGGGCGATGTAAATAACACTGGTACACAGGATCAATCCTGCCAGAAAGGATGTCCTTTTACTGGCGAACAGCATCCAGGAAATCCAGTACGTTACCATGACGCCGAGAATTCCAAAGAATGCCGGCCAGAATCTAACGGCAAACGGCGATGTCCCGAACCATTTCACAGCCGGGACCAACAACCAATAAAACAATATGGGTTTTTCAAATTGAGGCTTATCAAAGATGTACGGGGTCATCCAGCTTTTGTGCGCCACCATTTCCTTAGCGGTCTGCGCATAAAAAACCTCGTCGGGGTGGGTCAGGCTGACAATGCCATTGCCGAACATCAAAAAGAAAAACCCGACAACAACAAGAATAAAAACCAACCTGCGGTGGCTGGTGGCATTAACATCAAACATGCAAGATCTCCCGGCCTTCACACAGCTCATCGACGGTCACACATTGAAACCCCTGAGCCTTAAGATTTTTTGCCAACAACCCGATCGCCGATACGGTCTGCGACCGGTCTGCTCCTTCGGGGCTGAAGACATTACCGCTATCGTGGAAAAGCAGAATGTCGCCGTTTCGAACGCGGCGCATGACATATTTTACGATGTAACGGTGATTAAAGGTGACCCAGTCCTTGGAATTGAGTGACCAGAGCATCACTTCATATCCCATGGATTTGATTTTCTCCTTAATACTCTTTTTTAACCATGCCTTGGGCGGACGGAATACCCGCGTGGTCTGGCCGGTAATCTCCCGGATAACCTGTTCTGTGTATTTGATCTCCTCCTCAATTTCTGCGGCTGTGTAATAAAGAATCACGCTGTGGGCATACCCGTGATTACCGATTTGGTGGCCTTCTTCGGCAACCCTGCGGGCAATTTCAGGATATTTCTTAACATGATGGCCGATCATAAAGAATGTTGCCTTGATGCCGGCTTTTTTCAATTCATCAAGGATGCACGGGGTCCACTCCGGGGAAGGGCCGTCATCAAATGTCAGGGCGATTTTCTTTTGGTTTGTTTTAACACGGTAGGTCGTCCCTCTGCGCGTCAGAACGGCCTGATCAAAAAAGACACAGAAGCAAACGACAAGCAAGCCGGCGACAAGGAGAACAACAGCTGCTTGAGTTAAGAAAGACATTGTCATGAAATTTTAAACTTAATTAGTGAGGCGTCGTAGTCGTGCGGTTTTTCATACCCTAAAAGATTCAGCATGGTGGCGGCCACGTTGGATAAGCCCTGCCCGGGAACATCCGCTATTTTGTATTCCCCCTGATACCCGGGATCAACAATAATAAACGGAATTCTGTTCAGGGAATGCGCCGTACTCACGATTTTCTTCCCGTCCTTTACCGTAAACATCTCCTCGGCATTTCCGTGGTCCGCAAGAATAATCGCAATCCCCTGAAGGTCACTGACGACCTTCACTAACTTGGATACGCAGTCATCCACCGCCTCCATGGCGGTGATGATGGCCGATGGCACACCGGTGTGTCCCACCATATCTCCGTTGGCAAAATTCAGGCGGTTGCATTTGTATTTCCCGCTTTTAAGCAGTTCCGTGGTCTTTTCCATTATTTCGTAGGCCTTCATTTTGGGCGCCTTGTCAAAGCGGATCTTGTCGGAAGGAATTTCGACATACTTCTCCAAAGACGCGTCCACATATCCGGACTTGTTCCCATTCCAGAAATACGTCACATGCCCGTATTTCTGCGTCTCTGAGATGGCAAATGACGTGACCCCGCTGTGGCACAGGTAAAGACTGATGGCCCCGTCAATCTCCGGAGGATTGACTAAATAGTTTTTAGGAACATGCATGTCCCCGTCATACTCCATCATCCCGGCAAATAAAACATCCGGGCACCTCTGCCTGTCAAACAGCGTAAATGCCTTTTCATCAAAGGTTCTTGATAACTCAATAGCCCTGTCTCCGCGAAAATTAAAAAACACAACCGAGTCCCCGTCTTGAATGGTTCCGACCGGCTTGCCTTCCTCTTCAATCACAAAGGCCGGAAGATATTGATCTGTCGCGCCCGCATCTTCCTTGTAGAATGTCTCAACAGCCTCGCGCGCGGATTTAAAAGAACGTGCCTTCCCCAGAACATGCGCGTCCCACCCTCTTTTGACAACATCCCAGTCGGCATTGTAACGGTCCATGGTCGTGACCATGCGGCCGCCGCCTGAAGCAATCCTGTAATCCGTCTGAAACTCCCGGTTAAGCTCACTCAAAAGCTTCTCTGTCTTTTCGATGTAGTCAAGAGCGGATTTCTCGTACACATCTCTGCCGTCTAAAAGGACATGAACGCGTGCCTGTTTCACGTTGTCCCGCGCGCATTGTTTAAGCAAAGCAAACAAATGATCAATATGCGAATGAACATTCCCGTCAGACAACAGACCGATGAAATGAAAGGCCTGCTCTTTCTTTTTTGCTCCTGAAACAAGTTTCGCCCAAAGAGGTGTTTTGAAGATATCTCCGCTTGCAACCGACCGGTTAACAAGTTTTGCCCCCTGGTCAAAGACGCGCCCGGCGCCCAGGGCATTGTGACCGACTTCGCTATTGCCCATATCATCGTCGGACGGCATCCCGAC
>CBDUYP010000112.1:0-4066 GCA_965371485.1 uncultured bacterium | reverse complement strand
GCAGGCCGCTATTTCAAAGGCAAAAGAACACGATTGCATCAATGCCGGCAAGGCTGTTTTACATCTTCTTAAAAAGAATATTCGTCCGAAAAATATTTTAACACGCAAGGCCTTTGAGAATGCGATTACCGTTGTCACGGCCCTGGGAGGTTCGACCAACGCGGTTCTGCATTTATTGGCCATGGCCCACAGTGCCGGCGTGAAACTGTCAATTGAAGACTTTGCGCGCATCGGCAAAAAAGTTCCTGTCTTGGCTGATTTAAAGCCGAGCGGCCATTATGTCATGGCGGATCTTGTGAACATCGGCGGACTCACCCCGCTGATGAAAATTTTGCTGGACGCCGGGTTACTGCATGGAGATTGTTTAACCGTAACGGGAAAAACCGTTAAAGAAAACTTGCGCGGAGTCAAACCTTACCCGAAGAATCAGGGGGTGATCCGTCCGTTGAACGATCCGATCAAGCCGACAGGTCATATTGTTATCCTTTACGGGAACCTTGCTCCTGAAGGTGCTGTTGCCAAAATCAGCGGCAAAGAAGGGAATATGTTTACCGGACGCGCGCGTGTCTTTGAATCCGAAGAGAAGGCGTTAGGGCGTATCCTCGCCGGAGGGATCAAGAAAGGCGACGTCATCGTTATCCGTTTTGAAGGCCCCAAGGGAGGACCGGGGATGCGCGAGATGTTATCTCCGACCTCAGCGGTCATGGGAAAAGGTTTAGGCAAAGACGTGGCCCTTATCACCGACGGACGGTTTTCAGGAGGCAGTCACGGTTTCGTCGTTGGGCACATAACACCCGAGGCCTATGCCGGCGGACCCTTGTCAGTTGTCAGAAATGGTGATATCATTACCATTGACGCAACGCGACGCCGCATTGATATGAAAATTCCGGCATCAGAGATAAAAAAACGCTTGAAGAAATGGAAACAGCCGAAACCGCACTATACCCGCGGGGTCTTAAGCAAATATATGAAAGAGGTCACATCGGCATCACAAGGGGCTGTCACAGACTAGTACTCCGACCGGAGTGCTGAAAGGCGCAACATATGCCTGGCAATACATTCGGACAATTATTTAAAATCACAACTTTCGGCGAAAGCCACGGCGCCGCCAACGGGGTTATTCTTGAGGGCGTCCCGCCTAATATCCCGTTAAACGCGAAAGACATTCAAGTTGAACTCGACCGCCGCCGTCCCGGTCAAAGCAAAATAACGACCCAGCGCGCTGAAGGCGATAAAGTCGAGATCCTTTCCGGCATCTTCGATGCGAAAACAACCGGAACACCCATCGCACTCCTGATCCGAAATCAAAACCAGCATTCAAAAGATTATGACAATATCAAGAATGCCTTCCGTCCCGGACATGCCGACTACACGTATCTCAAGAAATACGGCATCCGTGACTATCGCGGAGGAGGACGGGCCTCGGGAAGGGAAACCGCAGCCCGCGTGGCCGCGGGTGCTGTCGCCAAGAAGATTCTATCTGCACGCGATATTCAGGTTATCGCGTACACATTGGCGGTTGAAAATACTTATGCGCAAAAAATTGACTTTGCTGTTATTGAAAAAAATGAAGTCCGCGCCCCGGACATGAAGGCTGCTGACATCATGATTGAGAAAATCAAAAAGGCGCGCAAAGACGGTGATTCGCTCGGCGGCATCGTTGAAGCGGTTGTGAAAGGGTGTCCGCCCGGGTTGGGAGATCCGGTCTTTGATAAACTCACCGCACAACTTTCCCATGGACTCTTATCGATCGGAGCCATCCGCGGGATTGAATTCGGGGCAGGATTTGGCGCCGCCAAAATGAAGGGCTCAGAACATAATGATCTTTTCACGATTTGTGACGGAAAAATCTCAACACAAACCAATCATGCCGGAGGCATTTTGGGCGGGATATCTTCCGGTGAGGATATCCTTTTACGCGTAGCGATCAAGCCGCCGTCATCCATTGCCAAGCCGCAGGAAACCGTCAACACATCCAAGGAACCTGTCACCATCCATATCCAGGGACGCCACGATCCCTGTATCTGCCCGCGCATCGTCCCTGTGGTCGAAGCCATGATAGCGCTTACGCTGGTCGATGCTCTGCTCATACAAAAAAGTATCCAGAGTTAATGAAAGAAACTTTCCATCCCCGGGTCATCCTCATCACCGGCTGTTCCAGCGGATTTGGTTTGCTGATTGCCGCCCGTTTGGCTTCTAAGGGACACCGTGTGATCGCCACGATGCGCCATTTAGAAAAGAAAGGGGCCCTTCTCGACGAACTAAAGATGAGGGACGCAACCGCGGATCTCCGGCAACTCGACGTTACTGATAAAAATTCCATCAAATCCACCATAACCCAAATCGGCGCAAAATACGGACTTGTCGATGTTTTGGTAAATAATGCCGGCTACGGAATCGGCGGGGCATTTGAAGATTTAACAGATGAAGACATCCGTCAGCAGTTTGAAACGAATTTCTTCGGCGTTCAAAACGTCACCAGAGAGGTGATCCCGCTTATGCGCCAGCAGAGACGCGGAAAGATTATCAATATTTCAAGTGTCGCCGGATTTTCAACATCCCCTTTTTTAGGCGCCTACAATGCCAGCAAATGGGCGCTGGAGGCCTTCAGTGAGAGTCTGCGCTATGAACTGAAATTTTTCGGAATAGATGTTCTTCTTGTTGAGCCGGGAACATACAAGACAAAGATATTTTACGAGAACGCCCGCCATGCCGCGAATTTTTCTAACCCCGACAGCCCCTATTATCCTATTTCCCGGTTTATTGAGAACCGCGTGAACACATACGTGGATGACTGCCGTAAGGATCCGGAAGCGATCGCCGTTCTCGTCGACAAGCTCATTGATGCAAAAAATCCTTCCTTCCGCAACATCCCGGATATGGAAAGCCAGGCCCTTTCTTTCTTAAGAAAATTCCTGCCCTTTCATCTCTACAGTTTCATCATTCAAAAAGCCGTTTTTTACGGACTGCCCTCATCGATCTATCCGCCAAACGACAATAGGTAAGAAGGTCATCAGGAGAATGACGCCTGACATCCAGATCAAGATGTGATTCATGGTGAACCCGGCATCAAGCATCATAGCAATCAGAAGGGGCCCAAGGGCTGTCAGCCCGTTGCGAAAGGTGGCGACCATTCCTTTAATGCTTCCCATATGTTTTGCGCCATAAAAATGCGGCCATATGACATTCATCACCGGACTGCTGAACCCTAAGGCCGCTCCGATAATAATATAATAGACGTAAACCATATACAGCGGCCCCTTAACCCCGGCGAGAAACGTTCCGCCTGCCAGCACAAGAAGGATCAATATGAACGGAATAAACGGCCCGTGTTTATCAACAAATACCCCCATCCAAACCGATCCGACGGCTTTGCTGAAGGCATATATCCCCATTCCGCCTGCCATTAAGGCTATGGGCCAGTTGTTGGCCTGAAATAAAGCATACTGATGGAAGAATAATCCTGTAACAACCAACGGGGGAACGCAGGATGCCAATAAAATAAGATAAAATTTAGTATCCCGCAAAGCCTGCCCGAGAGTGCAATCTATATGCGGCCGGATTCTGCGCTTTTCCGGATGCCCCGGCATTCGCTGGGGATTAATCAACTCCTCACCCGGCAAGAATTGACCTGACTGCAGGCGTGATTTTGTTAAAAGATACAATTGCACGGGCAACATGAGGATAAGATTAAAGAATCCAAAGATAACATAACTCGCGCGCCAATTGAAGAATTCAAGGAGAAGAAGGGCCATCGCAGGATAAATAGCCTCGGCAAACGGGAATCCCAGCATGATAATCCCCATGGCCTTACCGCGATTCTGCTGAAATTTTTTTATAATCAAGGTGCTTGCCGTTAAACCGAAAACGCCCTGCCCAACCAGACGGAGAATAAAAAACCCCAGAAATACCATGGAAAGATTCCGGGCTCCGGCCAAAAGCCAGCACCCGGCAGCCATGGATAGCGTCACCACGATAATAATATTTTTGATGTCATATTTGTCAATCACTAGTCCGGCAGGATTCAACAGAAGTGAGGCTGTCAGGGTGGCTGCCGAGTAAAGTC
>CBDUYP010000111.1:0-4070 GCA_965371485.1 uncultured bacterium | reverse complement strand
TGGTAAGCAGAAGGAAAAGGACACAAAGCCACGAAATACCCTGGATAAGATGTCTGTGCAACCCTATCGAGGGGAACAGCGCCTCCCGCCAAACAGGAAACAGGGTTCCAAACAGGGACGGCCCCAGGAGAATTCCCGCGACAACTTCACCGATGATAACAGGCTGGCCTAATCGTTTTGCTATGCCACCGCAGATACGGGCTGCGAGGATAATGACGCCGAGTTGGGCAACAAAGATAAAAACATCATGTTCACTAAGTCCGGTCATGATACGGAAACATCCTCTCTTATGTTCTGCCTTTGGGCCAGGGATGCCTCTACGGTGTCGGCCAGGGCATTGATAAACGACTTATGGCTCTCTATCGCCTTTGACATCCGGAAGTCTTTGATTCCGTATTTCCCGGCAAGAGCACGTTGTTTGATATCAATCTCATAAAGGGTCTCAACATGGTCTGTGACAAAGGATATCGGGACAATCAACAGTTTCTTCTTTCCTCTTCTGGCCAAGGCCTGAATAATACTTTCCGTCGATGGTTTAAGCCATTCTAACGGTCCCACAGCGCTTTGGTAGGAAATAATCCAGTCATGGTCCCGATGTAAACCGTTAAGAATCCTGCTGACAGTTTGAGCAATCTGAAACGGATACGGATCCCCGTCGGTCAGAAAATATAAAGGTAATCCATGCGCGGAAAAGATGAGATAAAAATCATCTGCGGATTCTCCGGGATTCAGCGCTTCATGGATACGGTCGATAAAGGCCGCAATATACGAATCGTGCAAATAATACGTGGGAGATTCAAGAAGTTTTAATTCCGGAGCACTCTGTTGGATGGCGTTTTTCAGGTAATGCAAACTCGAGCCTGTCGTGGCCGAGGAATAATGCGGATACAGGCTGAGAGGCAGGATGTATTCTTTGCCGGCGCGTTTAATCCGTTGAACCGTTTCCTTCGGGAAAGGCCGGCTGTAGTTAAAAGAAAAGGTGACGTCTATGTTGCGGCCTCGCGCCCGCAGCTCCTTTTGCAAGAACTCTGCCTGCTGTTTTGTTGCGGCATATACCGGGCTTCCCCCGCCGATAAGCTGATAGCGTTTTTGGATTGCTTTTGCGCGAAGGTTTACGATCAATTCGGCAAAAACCGGTTGCAGGATTTTTGACAAGGGGATGCGCATCAAAAGCGGATCACGGAATAAACACCTTTGAAAATCCACAATATCATCTTTGGTACGCGGACCGCCCATATTTAATAAAACAACCGTGACTTGCGCATCAGTGATTCTTCGTGTTCTCCATTTTTCTTTAATACGCAAATCAGGGATTCGGTCGTATTGCTCAATCTCGGTGACGGTTAATCTTTTTCGACGATAAAAGCCTCCGGCAATCTGGCCGGCAACGACAAGAAAAATACTTAAAGGAATAAACCAAACGCATGTTTTTAAAGTAATGCGGAGATAAATAATAAAAGGGATTGAGGCATGTATCCAAAACAACCACTTTAGGGAGAATTTTTGAGTGTTTTCTCTGATAAACCCGAGCGGAATGTTGGCCACAAATGCCGCCACACCCAGGAACCAGTAAGGATGAAAAAAGATGAAATCGCTCAACATGTCGAAGTCATTTTACCACAAAGGAGTGAATTTTAAAGAGGCTTTCTGAGATTACGCTACAAATTCCACGGATCGGAGCTTGGTGATTTTTTCGTAGAATTCGGTGAGTTTTTGGTCGATGATGTGTTCGACTTGCGAGACCGCGGCTTGACGTTTACGCATGGTTTCTTTCACAACATTATCCAGGTCATCAATGGTAAAAAGCTGAACCCCCTCTACTTCCGACACCTTAGGATCAATGTTGCGCGGAACAGAGATATCTACCAGGACAAGCGGGCGTCTTCCCCGTGACACCATGACTTTTTGCAGAGTTTCTTTATCAAGAATATAGTGCGGGGCAGCCGAAGAGCAGATGCAGACATCCACATAACTTAAAGTTTCCTGAATGTCACAAAAGGAGACAGCCTCGGCGCTACCCTTGCGGGCACAAGTGCACTCTTGCGCGAGCGCTTCTGCCTTGGCCCGGGTGCGATTAATTAAATAGATCTTTTGCACGTCTTTATTTTGGATTTGTTTAACCGTGAGTTTTCCCATCTTGCCCGCGCCGATGAGAAGAACGGATTTATCGCAAAGAGTTCCTAATATTTTCTCAGCCATGATCACGGCAGCCCAACTCACGGATGAGCCACCGTAGCTGATGGCTGTTTGTGAGTGTGCTTTCTTACCGGCCCGGATCGCGATATTCGACAGAATATTGAAATGCCGCGAAAACATGGTTCTTGCCTGAGCCCGGGCAACCGAATCTTTGACCTGACCGAGGATCTGTTTTTCTCCGAGGACAAGGGAATCGAGTCCGGACGATACGCGCAATAAATGTTCGATCGTTTCCCTGCCGGAATACCGGTAGAAATGTTTTTTTATCTGCGGCGTCGGAGAGATATTCTTGATGGAAAGAATCGTCTCGAAGAGAATGTCCCCATTTGACGTGTGATCCAGGACATGAGCGTAGATTTCAACGCGATTGCATGTCGAGAGGACAAAGGCCTCGATAATTTCGGGTTGATTCTTGAGCTCACTTAAGAGGAGATCCTGCTGGGTTGTTGTTAAAGAAAACTTTTCCCTGATCTCGACAGGAGCTGTTTTATGGTTGATGCCGATGGCAATAATCTGTTTTTGCAATTTCTTCTTTATTCCTTTTTATAACGCTGCTTAAATTCTGCTTGAGCCTTCTTTCTTTGAGCAGCCTCTTGCGGATCCATCTTGTTGATATACCACTTATGGTTATCGGATGCCAGCACTTTTTCAATTTCGGCTTTCAAGGCCTTTGCTTGGCTCACTTTTTGTGCATCCTCAGAGTGGATATTTTTCTCAACGAGTTCTTCAAGCTCAGGGAGGAACTCTGTGTAAAAATTCTTGGCAACCTCGTAAGTTCCATGCCAATGGGTGTAATCCGGTCCCATCATAGAGGCGCCATGACGCGCAACGCGGCCTTCGTGATGCCAGAGTTCAAACCAGATAAAATCAATTTTATTTCCGAAGACAACCGGTTTCAAAAGAGGTTTTGCCAATTTCATGAGCCCCTTGCCGGGACGGGCAAATTTTTCATTATACAATTCAATAAGGCCGTCATATTGTATATAGAAGTTTTCAACGTAATTTTTGTTGTGACAGTTGATACATACATTTTGCATATTGTCACGGCGTTTTTGCCAGCTGACATCTTTTCCGGGAAGGCCTAACTTGGCATCTGAGACCTCAGGACGGATAGAGAGAATCGGGCGGTTGTTCCAGCTGATGCGCATACCCACGTCATGGGTAACGTCCTGGGATGGTGTCGCGCTCATATGACAGGTCGCGCACGTCGGGGCGGCACTGTAATCTTCTCCGACGACCCATTTTTCATTGGCGAGATTCATTTTATGTTTATTGGCGTGAAAAGCAATGCCGTGTTTTGATTCTTCGTAAATCTCAATCTGTGGATGATCAGGACCCATATGGCATTTACCGCAATTTTCCGGATTGCGCGCCTGTTCCACGGAAAACTGATGGCGGGAATGGCAGGCGGAACAAGACCCTTCTGATCCGTCGGGGTTGATGCGCCCGATGCCTGTATTCGGCCATGTGGCCGGATCTAATTTTCCGTTTCCGATGACCTTGACCTGTGAGCCGTGACACTGCCAGCAACCGCTGACAGCTGCCGCGGAATTACCTTCCGGAAAACCCGGAGTTTTGAGCCCACGATTTCCCTCGACAACTTCTGCCAAACGATTATCCAATGATCCGAGGATGCGTCCTCCCTTGGAGTGATGAGAGGCCTCGAACTGTGTCACTTCTGTCTGATGACAACGCGCGCAGTCCTTGGGAGAAACGATGGTCGCTATGGTTTCTCCATAATGTTTAAAGGCATCTTTGTCCTCCTCCTCTGCCTGATGACATTCAAAGCAGGAGACATTACCACGATAATGTTTGCTGGAGCCCCATTGATCAATAATAGCAGGACTCGTTTTTTTATGACAATCAATACATTG
>CBDUYP010000110.1:0-4092 GCA_965371485.1 uncultured bacterium | reverse complement strand
GCGGCCGGCCTTTTTTATTTTCAGCTCTCCGGCCCCCTGCAAAATTTGTTCTTTAACCTTGGGCGTCAAAACAAGGATCTCTGTGATCCCGATCCTTCCGCTGTAACCCGTGCGCAGGCAGTGCTCGCATCCCTTGCTGCGGAATAATGACATCTTTTTATCTTTCATGATTTTATCCAATCCCACTTTTTCCGCCAATCCCTTCGGCACGATATACGGCTCACGGCAACGAAGACATACCTTTCTAAGCAGTCTCTGCCCGATCACCGCTATCACCGATGAACACAACAAGAACGGTTCAATCCCCATATTCATCATACGGATAATCGAACCGGCCGCCGTTGTCGTATGCAGCGAACTTAAGACCAGATGACCCGTTAACGCCGCTTTTACGGCAATATCCAAAGTGTCCTTTTCCCGGATTTCTCCGATCATAATAATATCAGGGTCCTGCCGCAGAATGGACCGCAGGGTTGTCGCGAAGGTAAGCCCGACGGACGGCTGGACGTTAACCTGATTCATGCCCTTTATCTGATACTCGACGGGATCTTCGACCGTAACAATATTCTTCTCGGGTGAATCGACAAACTGCAAGATAGAGTAAAGGGTGGTTGTCTTTCCGCTGCCGGTCGGGCCGCAGGACAGAATCATCCCGTGAGGTTGAGCAGAACATTCCTTTAACCGGTTAAGGGCTTTTGTCGAAAATCCCAGTTTCCCGATGTCAAGGGTTCCGGCACTTTTATCCAATACTCTTAAAACGATTTTCTCCCCCAACGCCGTCGGCAGGACATTAACACGGAAGTCAACCTCCTGCCCCCCCTCGGCAACGATTTTAAACCTTCCGTCCTGGGGAAGGCGGCGTTCCGCGATATTCAAAGAAGAGATAACCTTAATCCTGGAAATAATAGGGAGATGCAATACCTTTGACATTTGATCGATTTCCCGTATGATTCCGTCAATCCGGTAGCGTATCCTTAACGTTCTCTCCAGCGGTTCGATAAACACATCACTGGCCTTTGCTACCACGGCCTGCTGAATGATGGTATTCGTCAATTTGATCATAGGCGGGTCCTGCGTGAGATCTTCAATGAATGCCTTATCCATATCTTCATCGACATCCCTGATTAATTCTAAATCTTCCGCCTCTCTGATATCTTTTATGATTTTTTCCAGAGTTTCGCCCGGACGATCGGCATAATATCTCTCAAGTGTTTCCTGAATTTGTGACGCCCGGCCGATAATGGGAGTAATGTTAAGATCCGTAAGAGCATGAAGATCATCAAACACAAAAATATTCAAAGGATCTGCCATGGCCAAAGTCAGATGATTCCCCATCTTTGATATAGGCATAATCTGATACTTCCTAACAATATCTTTGGGAATCAATTTGATAACTTCGGGATCAATCTTAAGGCGGGAGATATCAATGGGAGGCATCCCTAACCCTTCACTGAGCAGCCGGGTCAGGTCTTCTTCACTGATGAGATTGAGTTGAACCAGGATTTTACTGAGTTCCCCTCCTGTCTTTCTTTGCTCGGCAAGGGCCCTGTCCAAATCTTCCTGCTTGATGATATGGTCACGGATAAGGATTTGCTGTAATCGTTCGCGAAGTAAGGAGAACATGTGTTATAGTACAGAAATTTCCACCGAAGGTGGAAATTTCTATACGGGCATAAAATAGATGCGCGAAGCGCTTATTTTAGGACGGCTTATAATATTTCTTAATGGCTTCATTAATATCGCTGGTTGTGCTGACAAACATTTGCACGGTACAGCCCGTTATTGATTCCACGTCTTCAACCGCTTTCGTGTTTAAAGGATTGGCCATCGCGAGTGTCAGGCTCTTGCCGATCTTGTCAATCGGGACGAGGGAAAATTGACGGCAGATATTTTCCGGGATGGCATGGCTGACCTCCGGGTCAATTTCATAGTTGGAAAGGGGGAGATAAGGAAAACCGTATTGGCAAGTGAGGGCCTGCGTGATATCTTCTTCGGTCGCGAATCTTAATCTGACTAAAACTTCCCCGAAAAGACCCCCTTTTTCTTTCTGAGAGGATAGTGCCATAGTCACCTGCTCCCTGTCAATAACGCCCCGCTCGACAAGCAGTTCTCCCAAAGTTTTCTTGGAAATACGTGTAAACTGTCTCATGTCTCTCTCTCCGTAAAACCGTTCAAAAGATATTTATGATTGTACTATATATATAGATATGTAACAACACATACCCCTGATTATTTCCTATTCTTTAAAATATCGTCCGTCTTCTGCTCAGGCTCATCAGAAAACCTATCATAATAATGAATATGACAAGGGAAGAACGTCCATAACTGACCATCGGCAATGTCAATCCGACGACAGGACATAACCCCAAAACCATTCCCACATTAATAACAATCTGCAGTGTCAGAATTCCGATAATACCCACGGCGACCTGCATCCCGAATTTGTCTTTGACCTGCTCGGCAATCTTTAATCCGTAATAGATCAAAACGAAATAACACATCAGCAGAAATAGCGTCCCCGACAGTCCCCACTCCTCTCCGATAACAGAAAAGATGAAATCCGTATGCCGTTCCGGAAGGAAGTTGAGTTGATTTTGCGTACCCGAAAGCCAGCCCTTCCCGAATAATTGCCCTGACCCGATGGCGATCTTTGACTGAATGATGGTGTATCCGGCGCCCAATGGATCAATGTTGGGATTAAGAAAAACTAAAAGCCGGTCTTTCTGATAGGGCTTTAAAATGTGCCAGGCAAAAGGGACAGCCGCTATGCACACGCCGATAAATCCCAGGGAATAACGATACTCTAACCCGCTGGCAAGAAGCATAATGATAAAAATTCCCAGAAACAATAACGCTGTTCCCAAATCGGGTTGTTTAAAGATAAGAACCATCGGTAAAACCGTTATCAGCAAAGGCACGATCAAATCTCCCCACACGATGTTGATATGATCATGAAAACCGGAAGATATCGCGGGCCGTCGTTCACTGAAATACCGTCCTAACGCTAATATGAGAGAAAACTTTGCCAGTTCCGAAGGCTGAAAACTGAATCCCCCGACTGCCAGCCAACGTTGCGCGCCGAGGGCATGTCTTCCGGAGAACAAAACCGCGATTAATAAAAGAATCGTTATGCCGTAAAAGATATAGGCCATATCATAAAATTTGCGATAATCCAAACGACTCAGGAAAACCATCAATATAAAACCGATTCCCGCGCAGGTCAGTTGATCATAAAAAACCTTATCCGATACCCTCACGTTTTGATAAGAGGCACTATACAAAGCCGCCAACCCGATCAGGACAATGAGAAATACAAAAATCCATATAATACGGTCTAAATGCCTATGCACTACAACATCTCCTCTTTTTTCATGCGATCAAGCAGTTGACGTGCCAATTGACAGGCACGATAACTTGAACCCCCGTGTTCTAAAAATACGCAAAACACTATTCTTTTTTTCCCTTTCAGCGTATATCCGACAAACCACGCATGGTGTTTGCGCCCCGCCCCTGACTGGGCTGTTCCTGTCTTGCCGGCAACCGGGAAATCTTCCATATCAAGCAGATGCGCTGTCCCTGTCGGGTCGGCAACCGCTGCCCTGAGACCGGATTGAACGGTGTCAAAAACTTCTCTCTTAATCCGGAGGTCTCTTGTGGTTGTAAACTTTACGATTTCCTGGGATCCGATGGTTTTAATCAAATGCGGCTGGACTTCCTTTCCTTGACGCGCCACGGTTGCCATCATGCGAACCATTTGTAAAGGGGTCACCAAAACATCCCCCTGTCCGATGGAAAAGTTTAAAGTATCTCCTTTGGACCACCCCTGATTCATCGTTATCCTTCGTTTAATCCGGTTAGGAACGGATCCCTTTTCCTCAAAAGGAAGATCAATATGCGTCAGGCTTCCCAATCCGAATAAGCGGGAATATTTATGCATACTGTCAGGGCCCAACTCCATGCCCACATTATAAAAATACACATTGCAGGAATGAAGCAGGGCCTCAACAAAATTCTGTGTCCCGTGGATATGGACACATCGAAACCTCCTTCGACCCAGCTTATACGAGCCTTTGCAGAAAAACGATGTATCAT
>CBDUYP010000109.1:0-4095 GCA_965371485.1 uncultured bacterium | reverse complement strand
ACGGAAACAGGAGCCGGCAGGAAAAGCAGCACCGTAATCCCCCCCAGGATTCCCTGCAAGATAACGGCCGCCAATGCCGCAAAGCCAAGGTTGCGTACCCATCGACGTTTTTCAAAAATACCAAGTCCAAGCACTAAGCACAGCGTTAAAAATCCGACACCTGCCGCAACCATACGGTGTCCGTGTTCATAAAAAATCCCTCCGACCATCGGAGGGAACAGCGTTCCGTAGGAGAGCGGCCAGTCCGGGACAGCAAGACCCGAACCCGTACTGGTGACAAGGCCTCCGACAAAGATAAGAAAAAACGTCGCAATACATGTAAACTTTGAAAGCTGCCGTAGCCAGGCCACAGAGTGCTTAATTCCAAAAGTCGTCATATTTTTCTGTGTCTGCTGTCTTTGCGGTTGCCTGCTCTTCCATCCAGTTTTTAAAATCTTTTTGGCTGTGAACGTTCAGAAATCCTTTCATCCGGTAATGACCGAGACCGCACAGTTGCGCGCACGCGATTTCAAAATTCCCGGTCTTCGTCGGTGTAAACCATACCGGAATACGCACACCCGGGAGGACATCCTGTTTAACGCGCATAACAGGAAGCGAGAAACTGTGAATCACATCCTTGCTGGACAGATACAGGACAGCCGGACGGCCGATCGGCAGATGAAGTTGATTGATCGTCACAATATCATCTTTTCCCAAGGGATCATCAGGGTCTAATCCCAAAGGATTGGATCCTTTTTTAAAATATTTTATATCTGTCTTGCCGAAGACATCATCGGGTCCCGGATAATGGATATTCCAGACAAACTGCTCCGCGACAACCCTCACGGTAACAATGTCTGCCCGGTTCGGAAGCGCATTGACTTGTTTGGCCCAAAAAGGAATGGAGAATCCGATCAACAGCAAGACCTCAAAGAGGGCTACGCTTGTTTCCACGTACGTTGAAAGATGATTTTCCGGGCTGCGGTAACTGGCTTTGGGATTATTTCTCTTGCGAAACCGCACCATAACAAAGAGAAAATAAGCCCCCCATCCGAAAAACAGGACAAACATCAGCAAATGGATTAAATAGATCACCATATCCACTTCATGTCCATGGGACGACGCGTTTAAGGGTAAGGGAAATAATTTTGCAAAATCCATCAGATCCTTTCTCTTTTGCGGACGTTGAGCAAAAATTTAATAAACAGCGCAAAGATGACGAATAAAACGCCCAAAAGGCAGAAAATGGCCCGGTTCAACCCTAACGTCATAAGAGAATCAACAGGTGAAAAACAGACACCGCAGGCGAGTATACTATGCACAAACAAGTTGCGTTCCTTTTATGGGATTGTGACTTTGAATAATCGGCAACAGCAAGACCGCAAGAAAAAATATAGCCGTTAATATTAATACGGTATATATGAGTTTTTTTTCGGAGATAAGATGCATAAAACAGCACACCACGAGCGCGGCTTTAACGGCAGCAATGGTCAACGCCAGGATAACCGCGGCCATGACGTTTAATTTAAGATAACTCACGGCAACCGTCACGACCGTCAGAAACGCCAGCCCGACGAATACAAGCAAATACACCTTAACTTCTTTTTGAATTTCGTTGTTTTCCATTACAATAGATACAAAACAGGAAACAGAAATATCCAAACCAGATCTACGAAGTGCCAGTAGAGCCCCGCAATCTCCAGACGGTTCGTGAATTGTTCAGGACAGGTTTTCCACATGCGGCTTCCCGGCCCCCAGAGATACGCGTTCACAATAATCCCGCCGACGATATGCAAAGCATGCAAACCGGTTAACGTAAAATAGATCGCCAGAAATGTGCTTTGCGCCGGAAAATGATGATGCGAAAATTTCGCGCTGTATTCGAATGATTTAATCAATAAAAAGAGAACGGCCAAAAGAATTGTCAGGCCGAGAAATACCCGAAATTTATTAAAGTCCTTCATCTTTAAAGAAGCCCACGAAAGAACCATGGTGGCACTCGAAGAGATGAGGATGAGGGTGTTCACAGCGCCTACGGGAACATTGAGGACAGTCGACCCGACGGGCCAGTCTCCGGCACCGGTGCGCAGTAAAATATAGGAAGAAAACAGTGCTCCGAAAAGCATCACCTCAGAGGCCAGAAATAACCAAATTCCCAGCTTGGCATTGTATAATCCCGTGTCGGGACGCGGCGTGATAGTATACGGAATGGTTTCAGACATCTATATTTTTTCCTCAAACTGCGGGCTAAAATCTTTTTCAGCATCCGGCACACTATACTCATACGGCCCGCGGTAAACCACGGGGGGTTCTGTAAAATTTTCGTGCGGCGGCGGGCTCGGCGCAAGCCATTCCAATGTCGTTGCCTCCCACGGATTATCAGAGGTCACCTTCTCCCCTTTCCAAATACTTGAAAAGAAATTAATAAAGAACGGGATTTGCGCCAAGGCCAATGCCCATGCGGCATAGGACATGAGAACATTCCAATGCAGGACACCCTGGGCATGGGCATAGGAGGCTCCTCCGTCGTAAAGCCTCCGGGAAACCCCGGCCAGTCCCTGAATAAACATAGGCATAAAGATGAGATTCATGCAGATGAGTGAAGGCCAAAAATGAAGTTTTCCCAGAGTTTCATTCATCTTGCGCCCGGTTACTTTAGGGTACCAAAAGTAGATTCCCGCGAAAAGGGCGAAGATCGTGCCGGGCGCGACCACGTAATGAAAGTGGCCGATGACGTAATACGTGTCGTGCAAATGGATATCACTCGTTGCCAGCCCGAGAGGCAGCCCGGTTAAACCTCCTATGCCGAACATCGGCAAAAAAGCCAGAGCAAAAAGCATCGGGGTATTAAAGCGGATGGATCCGCCCCATAGGGTCAGGAGTAAAACAGACAAAATGATAACCGACGGAATCGAGATAATCATGGTGGTGGTTTGGAAAAATGCGTTGATCACGGTTCCCATGCCTGTCAGAAACATATGGTGTGCCCAGACGAGAAAAGACATAAATCCGAGAAAGATCGTCGCGTAAACCATTAATTTATACCCGCCGACGGGTTTGCGCGTATTGTTGGCGATAATCTCTGTGATAATTCCCATGGCCGGTAAAATCAGGACGTACACTTCCGGGTGGGCGAGAAACCAGAAAAGATGCTGCCAAAGAAGGACACTGCCTCCTCCGCTCACGTTCAGGGGTTCTCCACTTATCAAAAGGCCGCTCGGTAGAAAGAAGCTTGTCCCGGCGAGACGATCCATCAATTGCATGACCCCGGCTGCTTCCAGCGGAGGAAAGGCAAGCAGTAAAAGGAATGCTGTAACGAGCTGTGTCCAGACAAAAAAGGGAAGGCGCATGAAGGTGAGTCCCTTTACTCTGAGTTGAAAGATCGTTGTTATGAAATTAACAGAACCTAAGAGCGATGATGTGATAAGAAAGACCATCCCAAAAAGCCATACAGTTTGTCCTGTGGTAGCAATATCCGCAAGAGGCGGATAGGATGTCCATCCGGAATTGGCAGCTCCACCCGGAACAAAAAAACTGATGAGCATGGTGACCCCGCCCAGGAAGAAGAACCAGTAGCTGGCCATATTTAATTTTGGAAAGGCCATGTCCGGGGCGCCGATTTGCAGCGGCACAAGGTAGTTTCCGAATGCGCCGACGGCCAATGGAACAACTCCCAAAAACACCATGATCGTGCCATGCATGGCCCCCAATTGATTATAGAACTCCGGAAGCATGACCCCGTCAGGCATCCGGGATTCGCCAAAGAGTTTTCCGATTAGGGGAAGCGGTTCGCCGGGATAGGCCAATTGCCAGCGCATAAGAGCCATAAGAAGAAATCCAAAAAACAGAAAACACAAACTTGTCAATCCGTATTGAATGCCGATAACCTTGTGATCAACGGAGAAAATATATTTCCGCCAGAAGGAGTGTGTTTGAGAAGGGTTTGAGTGTTCCATCCTATTGGGAGGATCGGGAAAAAGTGAAGTTTATCTCTTTTGTTTCATCAACTGTTGCGGTTATGGATGTCGTTTGAGCCCCCAACTTTTCATGCCAGGCCTCAATTTCATATGTCCCTGCCGGGAGCTTGGCGATGGTAAATTTGCCATTTTTATCTGT
>CBDUYP010000108.1:0-4103 GCA_965371485.1 uncultured bacterium | reverse complement strand
GCAATCCGGGAAATCCGTTTGTAATCTGTCCATTGCCAACAACCGCATCTACACAAAAAACGGCGAGAAGGTGACTGAGGTTTCGTATTTTGACATTGAAGTGTGGGGCGTGGTCGCAGAGAATTGCAGTAAATATTTGACCAAAGGACGCGGCATCATTGTTGAGGGGCGTCTTAAACAGGACCGTTGGGAAAAAGATGGAAAAACACAAAGCAAGGTTAAAATTTCAGCAAACAGCATTCATTTTCTCCCGGGAAGAAGAGATGCATCCCCATCCGATTCCTCCGGGCAGCAGGCACCGGCCGCGGCTGTTAGCTCTGTGGCTTCTCCGGCGGCATCAGCCTCAGATGTCGCGTGGGATGAGTAAGTAGTTGACGAGAAATAAAACATAGCTGACAAAGCATCAACAGCGTATTACAGTTTTTGTATCCCTACCCCAGGGTGTTCCCCGTAACGAAGTGATTTCCCCATTTTCATAAAATAAACTTACCCCAGAAGTCCTTCTTTTGGAATGATTGATATGCATAGATCAAATGCCGTTGCTGTCACCGGGATGGGTATTGTGTGTTCCATCGGTCAGGGACGCAACAAGGTGATGGATGCGATTCGCCAATCCGCGAGCGGACTGGTGCGGATGCAATTCGCCGGATTAGGGAAATGGGCTGCCAAAACCGGGGGAGAGGTCCGAGCTTTCATTGAAGACAACCCCAAAGAATTTACCGACCGCACAGAGCAATTGGCTTACGCGGCTTTTAGAGAAGCCCTTTTGGATTCCCATCTTGATTTTTCCTCGCTGGATCCCTACCGTTGTGGTCTGAGTTTCGGATCGTGTAACGGTAATATGCTGACACTCGAAAATATTTACGATCATTGGGATGAGCCGCAGGATGTTTGTTTCGGTGATGTTGCCAAAAATCATTTCGGGGCTATTGACCGGTTGGCCCTAGAACTTGACATCCGCGGCCCGAAAGCCATATTCGTCACCGCGTGCGCGGGAAGTAATCACGCGATCGGATACGGGAAGGATCTTATTGATACCGGCCAGGCCGATGTTGTTATTGTCGGCGGGTCAGACAGCTTTTCGAAAACAACCTGGGCGGGATTTAACAGTTTGCAGGCCATTTGCGGTGAGAGATGCGCACCGTTCAGTAAGGAAATGGGGATTGCCCTGGGAGAAGGGGCAGCCTTTATGATTCTGGAAAAGGAAGAATCCGCGCGCAAAAGAGGAGCGCGCATTCATGCGTTTATCTTAGGGTATGGTTTTGCAGGGGATGCTTACCACGCGACAGCCCCGGATGTCACAGGCAAAGGTGCGATGCGTTCCATGCATGAAGCAATATCCTCATCGGGAATAGACCCCCAACAGATCGGATTTATTTCTGCCCACGGGACAGGGACAGAAGCCAATGACAAAGTCGAGTCCCTGGCGATTGAGAAAACCTTTCAACACCCCCATCATTTAAGCATTACCTCGACCAAGGGCATTCATGGCCATACCTTAGGCGCCTCAGGCATTATCCAGAGTGTCATCTGTATTGACAGCATGAATCAGGATCTCGTCCCGTCCATACCGCATTTTTCACAAGAGAGAGAAGGCTGCACACTGTCTTACGTTAAGAATACGGTGCTGGCCAAAAAGAGTCAGGCTTTTATTTCCAACAGTTTTGCCTTTGGAGGTAACAACGTATCGGTTGTTGTCGGTAAAGAGGCGGCGGCCGGTAATATTCTTTATGATGAAACAAAGAAAGTTGTCATTACCGGCATGGATATCGTGACACCCCTGTCCCGGGGGTATGATGATTTTGTCTGCCGTATGAAGGAGAATAGATTTTACCGAACAGAAAATAATGTTTTAACGTTTGACCGCTACGAGTTGGGGTTTCCTCAATACCGGAAGTTCAGAAAATGTCCGCGCATCACGCAATTCGCGATCGAGAGCGTCGTGCGGGTATTGGAGAATGCCGCACAAAAGACAGACAATAAAAATAAAGAGAACATCGGCCTTATTTGGGCCGCGGCAAAAGGGCCGCTTAAGGTCTTTGAACAATTTTATCGTCAGGCGCGGCGTGATGGTTTTGAATTCGCTTCTGCCCGTCTGTTCCCCCACACGGTTTACAACGCGGTGGCCGGGCAGGTGTCCATTGCTTTGGGCCTGAAGGGATGTAACACGACAGTAGCCGGGCAGTTTAGCCCTTTTTTAGGCATGCAATATGCCAGCCAGTTGATAAAACAATCCCGGCAGGATGTGTGTCTTGTCGGCGGCTCTGATGAAATTTCCGATTTCGATAAAAGGATAATGTCCGGGAAAAACGAGGGAAAAGCTTATTTCCTTTCGGAAGGCGCGGCTGTTGTGTTACTTCAAAGTGAGGAATCCGCCAGGAAAAATCACGCGCGCATCTACGGCGAGATTGACGGATTTTGTTGTCACAGCGGCAGGGAAGACAATCGTAAAGATGTGTACAATCGCTGCTTAGAATCATCCATTTTGAAAGCCGGGCTTAAAAAGAATGATGTCGACTTACATATTTTCACATCTTTTACTCATCCGGATCCCGGGATACGGGAATTTGGTATGCCAGCGACATCACAAAAAATTACCGGTACCCTTGAGTCAGCAACGGCCATCGCGAATACACTTTTGGGCGTGACCGCTGTCAGCCAAGGTTTTGTCCCGGACTATTTTCTTGAAGGAAGGTTGAGGAAAAAAGAATATGAAAATGTTTTAATCAGCGGCGCAGCGAATAACAACACCTATTACAGTTTCATATTAAAACGGTATGACGGAAACGGGATGAAATGAGTTTTTTGACTTTGGAAAATATCAGTAAGGAGTATCCGCTGGGCAAATCCCGGATACAGGCCTTGTGTGACATTAACGTGACTATTCAAAAAGGGGAGTTGGTGTCTTTGGCCGGAAGTTCAGGGAGCGGAAAAACGACTTTATTAAATATTATCGGATGTATCGATAAGCCGAGTCAGGGAACGTATCAATTCGCCGGTGAAGACACCGGTGATTTGAATGAGAGTGATTTAACACAGACACGAAGAAGAAAGATCGGATTCATTTTTCAAATGTTTAACCTTATCCCGGTCCTGACGGCGTTTGAGAATGTGGAGTATGCCTTGTTACACAGTCGCCTTAATAAAAGGGACCGGCACAAAAAGGTTGCATATTATCTGAATGCCGTGGGCCTGTTAAAGCAGCAAAGGCAGCGGCCCAATGAACTCTCAGGCGGGCAGCGTCAGCGTGTGGCCATCGCCAGGGCATTGGTTAAGGATCCTGAACTGGTTTTGGCTGATGAACCCACAGCCAATTTAGATTCCCGGACAGGGATGAGCATCATCATGTTGCTTAAGAAATTGAACAAGGATTTGCAGACAACTGTTGTTTTTTCTTCTCATGATCCAGAGGTGATCAGGCATTCCGGGCGCGTCATTGTGATACAGGATGGCCGGGTGAAGAAATGCGGATAGTCATTTTTGTCATTGGAATATTAATCATGCATCATCCGGTTGCAGCAAACGATGCGGGCCTGAAGAATCAGGAACAAGAGGCCCAGGAGGCTTATTTAAAAGCTGTGGGGGAGCAGGCTTGCAAAAAGGATGTTGCCACAGCGGAAGAATTGTACCGGGGATTGTTGTCTTCACAAGGGGTGCTGCGCACAATCCGGTACCGTATCCGGTTGGCTTCCTTGTCAGCACTTAAAGCGAAACACGTGTTTTGGCTGCCTCAGAAACTCAAATATGTTCACGAAAGCATTAACCGGTTTAATCATTTAAAGCCGCAGGTGGAGGCGCAGGAAGATTTGGATTTGGAATATGAATATTACATGTACAGAGGAAGAACGTACATCCACCTTCCGGCATTTTTTCATAAAAGAGAAACAGCCATGAGTGATCTTAAAAAGGCATTGGATTATGTTGATGTCCTGAACCGTCCACGACAGGAAGTCGAACAACTTCGTTATTTGTACAGGGAACAATCAGCGGTGGATAAACAATAGATGGTTTTGAAAATTTTAAAACTGGCTTTTCGTAATGTATTCCGTAACCGGCGCAGGACGCTTATTACGCTTTCGTCTATTATTTCCGGCGGATGCGCG
>CBDUYP010000107.1:0-4125 GCA_965371485.1 uncultured bacterium | reverse complement strand
AAACGGTCCACAGGATGCCGGCGAATGACAAGAGAGAAATAAACAATCCCATCCAGGCAATGGTCCGTAGCGGTACAAACGAAAAAGAGGTGGCCGCGTCAAAAGAAAATTTGACCATCTTCCACAAACCGTATTTTGTCCGGCCGGCAAAGCGGGGTTCACGCACGTAATCAACACCGATCCGTTTAAACCCGACCCAGGCAATGATCCCGCGCATAAACCGGTGACGTTCTTCCATCCGGTTTAACACCGCAACAACCTTTCTGTCCAAAAGATAAAAGTCTCCCACATTCTCCGGAATATCAATATTCGCTGTCACATGCATAAGTTTATAAAATAAACACGCCGTGATTTTTTTAAAAAAAGTTTCTCCTTTGCGCTGTGTCCTGACACCATAAACCACGTCATACCCCTCTTGCCATTTTTCGATAAATTTCAGGATAATCCCGGGAGGGTCCTGCAAATCACAATCCGTGACAACAACGCCGCGGCCGCGGGCCTCTCTTATGCCGGCGGTCATGGCCAACTGATGCCCGAAATTACGGGCCAGTCTTACGACCCTGACCCTCTGCGGATTCTCTTGCTGAAATCTCCTCAAAAGATCAAATGACCGGTCACTGCTGCCGTCATCCACAAACACAATTTCGTAATTCACATGGGCATCCTCTAACGTCGCGCGCATGCATTTGTAAAACGCCTCAAGAACTTCCTCTTCATTATAAACAGGACTGACAATCGAAATATCCGGCTGGTGTTCGGCCATATTCACTTCCTCATTTTATCCTGCAAAGCCTGTAATTGTATCATCCGTGACGCCCGCAGCAGCATATCAACGGCGACCCCGCCCATAAACAGCCATGCCTTTTTATTCCCGCACTGGAGTTCCTCGATAATCCTGTCACTCGGATGCACAGGATAAGGAACATTCTCGTTTTGCTGTTCCGATTTCACGCCCACATACATTGTTCTTTTTACATTCAGATTTCGCATTCCCGGAAACGCCTTAATACCTCCGTAGTAACATTGGAATCCGTATATCATGACATCCAGATTCTTTGTGACATACCGCAGTTCCGGCATGGCCAATAACTGGGCAATCGTAAACGGAGCCCCGATACGAAATCCGGAATATCTGTCCTCCACCGCCTTGACGACACGTTGCGTGACCTTGAGATCATTACGGTATTCCAGGCTTCTTTCCAACTGAACATGATCATTCTCAGGCATCGGAGGATAAAAAGAACCGTAGGATGAAAAAAGAGCAACCGTCCCCGCGAGAATGAGCGCTCCTTTTCTTAACAACGGCGGTTTAACCCACAAAAAAAGAGCGTAAATCACAGCAAACACAAGAAACGGATACACCGAAATCCGGTAGCGGGGAGACACCGCATAAAAATTCAGGAATAAGACAAACCACATCCCGGCAAAAACAAACATGGTCCCTGCTACCGGGATAACCGGATTTGTTTGCTTTTTTGATAGCTTATTTCTCATCGAATAGATGAAAAGAGAGATGAGGCTTGCAATGTAAAAATAAAATATGTACATCCCGACCAAAGACGGCCAGCCCTTGCCGAAACTCACCATTCCCGCGCTCACGTGCTGATCATTCGTCAAAAATTTCAACGCAATCCTTGCACAGGAAAAAAGAACCAACCCGATACCCCACAACAGGATTTTTTTATTAAAGCGAAACTTAGCCTTTGTGAAAAACAAAAACAGGCTGATAAGAAAAAATCCGCCGCAGGCAAAGATGCTTGCCCCTTTCACCAAAACCGCAAATACCGCCATCATCCCCGCGCGATGAATCCGTTTTTCCAGCAAGGCGTGGGCAGACAGCATAATAAAAAACACACTCGGCATCTCCATGTTAATCGCCTCTGTCTGACTCTGGAATAAAGGCAAAAACAGCAGCAACAGGGCTGCCAAAGTCGCGAGGTCTTTCCGGAATACCCGCATACAAATATCGCGCAGAACAGCCGTAATCGTCGCGCTGAAGGCAAAAACAATAAGGTGACTGATCACAAGAAAAGACTTGGGCCCCGGGAACATCTTCATGAGAAGCGCGAGAAACGTCGGATAGATCGAAAAGAAATATACCCGCGCCCCCCCTTGCGCGTATCCCGGCTGGAGAAACAATCCCTGATAATCAAAAGAATGCCGCTTAAGCCAAATGGCCTCGGCAAACGGCCCTCCGATCGCGTCTCCGTAAGGAGGGAAAAACAGGACATTATATTTTGTCAGGATCAAATAAACAAAGACGGCCAGCCAGAATCCCCAAAACCCCGCGCCGCGTTTTACCGGGGAGGATAAAAATAAAAGGGCAAACGCTGTTAAAAGCCCTCCGGAAATAAGCTGGCTTAAAGGACCGAAAACAGTCTCCTGCGCCCGCCCGAGATAAAATTCAAGACGTCTTTCCGTCGTGACCCCGGTCATGTTATTAAGCAGACTCAACTTCTCATTCCTGTAAAGGGATTCGACGAAAGACGGACTTTTGTATTGAATCCAATAAAATGCCGTGCAAAGAATGATAAAAACAATCCCGAAAATAATAATCTTTGCCGCCTGCGGATTTCTTATGTGTTGTAACGGTGAACTCTTCATGATCTTCCGGAATGTTACTTGAATATCGAGTCAAAAATATTCTCGATGATTTTTTCTCCCTGCTCCCTTACGGAGCCGGGGATCTCGGGGGCATCCTCGCCGCGGTTAAAAACCTTGTCCAACAGTTTCCGGATTTCCTGTTTTCCCGTTGTCCGGAGGATCCGCGCGCCCAAATATCTCAAATCCGGCAATAACTTGACGGAAGACATCTTTCCATTATACGGCTTAAGAGGAATCTTTATCCGGCCGTCTTTTTCTAAAAGGCCTTTTAGTTCCCCGGCTCCGGCGAGCATACCGGAAGATAAATCAGCCGGGATAAAAACCGTTGCCTGCACATTGAGATTCTGCTGCCAGTCTAACCCGCCTTTGGCCGTGAGCAGAAAAACATCGGATGCAATTTGCGCGTTGTCGACGGCAATACGCCCGTCATGAATTTTAAAATCAAGTTCCATTTTCTTTAACACGGTTCCGTTGCGTTTCAATTTTTCCCTGTATTGAGGAGGTAAATTTTCTTCGATCCTTTCGGACAAATTCGGGATCATGGAAATTTTGTCCAGCAAGACCCGCAAAATATTGAGATTCATCAAACGTCCCTCGTCAACAACCACGCGTCCTTGTGCCTGAAGAGACCGCAACACCGGCCACCCCTGTTGAATATCGGAAGGATTTTCTATAAAAATATCGTTGATCCGGATATCAATTTCCGCTAAAACCAGCCGCAACGCCGGATCTTGCGGCAACCTCGTCATGGTGAATGTTCCGTTCTCAACTCCGACAAATTTTACCGCCAAAACGTCCCTTTTCTTCAAGAAGGTCACAATGTCCGCATCCACGGTAATCCTTCCGGCACTGAAAGAAATCCCGGGAGAAATGTCCGGATCCTCTTTCATGGTCAATCCCTCAAGATTGAGAACCACTCCTTTATTCCATGAAAACGCAAGGTCAATGTGGTCCATGGTCACATCACGGCCGGTACGGGTATGGATCTCCTGTTCTATCCGGGATCTCAATTGATCAACATCAAAGGTTTTGATAAAAATAAAAACAGCCAGACAAAAAACAAGAAGAAGCGTTATTCCCGCGCATAGAATAAATTTTAGAATTTTCATTTCACATCCTTTTCTGAGAAGACATCGGCCGTAAAGATTTGAATATGTGTCCCGGGATCTTTCCACGCGTCAGGAGGAAGCCCCGCCTTGTGACTGCACAGATTTGAAAGAAGCTGTTCCCTGTTCCATCCCCACTCTGTAGCGACCTGAGGAAGAAACACCCCCTGATGCCGCGGGCCGCGGCTGATGATCACCCCGTGCACGCCGGCCTCAATCTCTTCGACATTTGTAATACGCCGCGGTTTTGACAAAACCGAGACCTCAACCTCAAGGTCATCCAATTCCTCCTCAGTCACAGGCCGAAACCGCGGATCACTTGAGGCCGCGGCAACAGCCATATCCTGAACCGTACGGAACAACGGCGCGGTCGTGACAATGTTGCCGATACAACCGCGCAATTTTCCTTTTTTAT
>CBDUYP010000106.1:0-4166 GCA_965371485.1 uncultured bacterium | reverse complement strand
TGCCTCAATTTTCTTTCTCACCGTTTCAGCCAATCCCATTGCCTTTTGCTTAGAACACTCCGGTAAAATAACAGCAAACTCCTCCCCCCCGTACCGGGACACAATATTGCCCGGAGCACAAAAAATATCCGTTAAAATCGTTCCTGCCGCCTTAAGGACAATATCCCCGGCCATGTGCCCAAAGGAATCATTGTATTGTTTAAATTTATCCAAATCAATCATCAGAAAAGAGAGCCCCTTTTTACGCCGCAACTCACGCCCCATCTCCTGGGATAAACGGTCCAAAAGATGTCTTCGTAAAAATAAACCCGTAAGACTGTCGTGAATCGCTAAATCTTCGACCTGTTCGTAAAGATAGGCATTTTCGATGGCAACAGCACCCAGGTCCCCGACCGTGTTTAAAAGCCGCATATCTTCCGTTGTAAAATGATTCTCCTTGGGGCTATCCACCCTGAGAATCCCGACAACCTTATCCCCCACTGTCAGAGGAACACTCATCAGGGACCGGACCGAACGGGAAGACTTTGACATCATTTTATCAACATCAAACCGGAAATCACTTCTTGTGTCCTCAATCAGCAATGGCCTTGGCGTTTCAATGACCCACCGGTCATAAATATCACCTGTCTTTTCCTGCAGATTGATCTCGACCTGACTCCGCCGGGAAGATGAAATCCCCAGATCCCTTGTTTTAAAATGGGCCAAATAAAGAACAACCGTTATTTCGTCCCCATAAACCTTGTTCACTTCAAGCGTTAACGTCCGGGAGGTGTCCTGCAGAGTGAAGCTTGTACTTAATTTTTCCGCCAGGC
This sequence comes from uncultured bacterium, assembly GCA_965371485.1. Lineage (GTDB taxonomy): Bacteria > Omnitrophota > Gorgyraeia > Zapsychrales > JANLHA01 > CBDUYP01. Next base: position 3,354 of record CBDUYP010000106.1, on the reverse strand, counting down.
CTTTCAATTGGGAATAATTTATGATTTTTCTGCGGAAGGCCCCGGTGGATTGCCGTTCTTTGTGGAGTTCAACCTCAAGGAGATTGGCTTTTTCAAGGTAATCCTGTTTTTTCAAATCCATCTCGGCCTTCTTCTTGATGAGATAAAAATGAAAATACAGCAAAAGGCTGATGATGACAACGATAGCACCTGTTAAAAAAGTGAAAAACACCGGCTGATAATATGTCGCGCAGACAAAAAAAATGATAAGGAGAATAGAGGGAGGAAATAAAAGAAAATACTGAAAATTATGTGATTGTTTCTTCCGTGTCTTTATCAAAGAAATGCACCTTGCTCATGTCAAAAACGAGATTCATATCGCGGTTGACGTCCGGACGGTTGTGTGCTCCGACACGCGCAATAAAGGTGTGCTTGCCGGTGGTGAGGTACAAATACACCTCTGCTCCCATGGGCTCGACAACCTCACAGATGGCTTGAACCGTATTCTCAGGGGATGACTCGGAGACAAATAATTTATCATAAATATCCTCGGCCCGGATGCCGAAGGTCACCTCTTTGCCTTCATAAGAGGCCATGGACTTATGCATTTCTTCCACAAGTTTAACCTGAAATTTTCCTTCGTCAAAATAATATTTTTGTTCTTTCTTGATAATGCGTCCGGTCATGAGATTGATCGGAGGGGTCCCGATAAAACCGGCCACGAACTTATTAACCGGCTTGTCATAAATGGTAATCGGGTCAGCACATTGTTGAATCTTTCCGTCCTGCATAACGGCAATACGGTCTCCGAGCGTCATGGCTTCGGTTTGATCATGCGTCACATAAACAAACGTTGTCTGCAGGCGCAACCGTAATTTGTGAATCTCGGTACGCATCTGCACGCGCCTCTTGGCGTCCAGATTACTTAACGGTTCATCAAACAAAAAGGCCTCGGGTTTTCTGACAATCGCCCGCCCCACGGCAACTCTCTGGCGCTCGCCGCCGGAAAGCTTGGCCGGTTTTGTTTCGAGATACTGCTTAATGCCAAGGATTTCTGCCGCTTCCTGAACCCGGCGAAGGATTTCGTCTTTGGGATACCTCCGCAGCCGCAGACCAAAAGCCATGTTCTCAAAAACCGTCATGTGGGGATACAAGGCATAATTCTGAAAGACCATCGCGATATTACGGTCTTTGGCAGGAACATCATTGACAAGCCGATTTCCGATCCAAATCTTCCCTTGGGTAATCTCTTCGAGTCCTGCGATCATGCGCAATGTCGTTGACTTACCGCACCCCGAAGGCCCGACAAGGACAAGGAATTCTTTACTCTCAATGCCGAGAGAAACGTCATCAACGGCCTTCTTTTCTTTCCTGCCGTCTTTATAAATTTTGGATACGTTCTTTATGCTGATCTGGGCCACGGCGTCATCCTCTTTAAATTTTGAGGTATTTTATACAAAAAAATCGTTCCCTGCAAATCAAATTATTGTTTTCAGGGGCTTGTTTTAATTTTGCCCTGACGCTCCGCCAGCGGGGTCAGGATTTCGTCCCGCTCCCGGCGGGGCTACATGAATAATCGATAATCTGGCTGACGGTCCCTTTCATATCTTTGCGTTCTACAATCATATCAATCAGTCCGTGCGCGAGAAGAAATTCTGAACGCTGGAACCCTTCCGGGAGTCTTTGCCGGATCGTTTGTTCAATGACACGCGGCCCGGTAAATCCGATCAGGGCCTTGGGCTCTGCCATGATCACATCTCCGACCCCCGCGAAAGAGGCCATGATTCCGGCCATGGTCGGATTTGTTAAAATAGAAATATGAAGAAGACCCTGATCATGATGGCGTGAAAGAGCCGAGCAGGTTTTTGCCATCTGCATGAGGGAATAAACCCCCTCGTACATCCTGGCCCCGCCGCCCGACCCGGAAATAATAACGATCGGGCATTTCTTTTTCGTCGCCCTCTCAATGGCGCGCGTAATCTTCTCCCCGACAACCGATCCCATGGAACCCATGATAAACCTTGAATCCGTTACCGCAATGGAAACGTCTTTTCCATTAAGTTGGCCATGTCCGGTGATGACGGCATCAATCAATCCTGTTTTTTTCTGGTCACTGGAAAGTTTTTCCTTGTAGGTTTTAGGACCCTTAAATTGCAGCGGATCCAGGGAAGAAAGACCTTTATCAAACTCTTCAAAGGTTCCCTTATCAAGTAACATGTCAATTCTCTCTCTCGCTGTGAGCGAAAAATGATACCCGCAATTGGGGCAGACATTGTGATTATCCTTTAATCCCTTAACATACGTCGGGGACTGGCATTCAGGACACTGTGACCATATCCCCTCAGGAATATTCTTCTTCTTAACCTTGACTAAGGTGTATTTATTCTTTCCGAAGATCGCCATGAGAGGAGAAGTCCGTTTAATCCAATTTGTAGACTGTTAATCCGGACAATACCTTGGGATAGAAATAGGTTGTCTTGGGCGGCATGCGCTCTCCGTTAAGAGCGATATCTTTCAATTGCTGGACTTTGACGGGATTCATGATAAAACCGGCATCGGCCTGGCCTTCATCAACGAGGGCCGTGACTTCATCGATGTCTTTGGTGTAAGTAATATCCTCTGATTTAACATGCATGCGGTCCAATACGAAATATTTTAAAATCGTTGCGTCTAACCTGCGGTATCCCGGGGAGCCTTCTGTCATGTGCTTATCAATAAGCGATTTATTTTTCAACCGCAAAAGTCTTATTGTGTCCTTCATGTACAGACCAAAGGCATGTTCGTTGCGCCCGGCACGGGCCAAAAGCAACAGGAGTTCTTCTTTCGATTTAACTTTATCAATGCGGAAGGATTCCTCTAACAAACCGAGGTCTTGCGGGATGTCCTTGACAACCCTGTGCATCGGAAAAATCTTTAAATCTTTGGAATCCATATTGGTAAAATACGTCATCACATAGTTGTAAGATTCCTGGCCGTCGGATTTTCCGGCTGCGGCACGCTTTGATTTGCGGTGTTCCATGGCCACCTCATAACGATGGTGCCCGTCAGCGATAAACAATTTCTGATGCGATAAAATGTCGACAATTTTCTGGATATTCTCAGGGGCATCCATGCGCCACACCGTATGCCGGACCCCTTCCCCATCAACAAGATCAATAAAAGGGGTACTGTCCGCGACATCCTTCTCAAATATCCTGTCGACCTTCTTTTCATTGTCGTAAAAACAGACAAATATGGAACTTAAATTCGAGGATAAGGCGAGCCATAATTTCAGGCGGTCTTCCTTGGCCTGTTAATGCGAATTTTCATGAGGGAATATTTTAGAAATCTTTTCATCCTGCAATATCATCAGGAAGAAAAACAACAGGCGGTTGT
>CBDUYP010000105.1:0-4175 GCA_965371485.1 uncultured bacterium | reverse complement strand
GAATTTCTTTGGAATTCAGATCGTTGGATATGAGGAGGGACTGCTGCGCGGATTCCTGATTATGGCAAAGGTCGTCGGATCTGTTTCTTTGATCATATTCTTAAGCATGACAACGTCACTTAATAAATTATTCAATGCTGCCCGTTGGTTTAAGATACCCGCTATTTGTGTTGAGATCGCCTTGCTGACCTTCCGTTACATTTTTGTCTTGTTGGATGTTGCCCTCACGGTCAGAGATGCCCAACGGGTGCGCCTGGGCTATAGCAGTCTTCGGAAAAGCTGGCATTCCATAGGCGCCTTGGCCGGATCTGTCGTTATTCAGGCTTATGACCAAAGCATGGCAACCTATGAGGCCATGCTTCTGCGGGGTTACAACGGAAAAATGACGGATCTTTCCTGTGAAAACAAGTTTTCCATAAAAGACGGCGTTGCCGGTATCCTGTTTATTTTCAACATGGTATTACTGATTACGATAGATAAGGTGTTATAAATGGAAACGCCTGTATTAGAAACAAAAAATCTTTGTTTTACTTATCCGGATAACACGGCGGCCTTGCAGGATGTTAACTTTACTGTAAAAAAGGGTGAGTTTATCGGCATATTAGGAGCTAACGGTTCCGGTAAAACAACGCTCTTAAGGATACTCAACGGGCTTTTGAAATCATCCAAAGGCAGCGTCTTTGTTCAGGGAGAAGATATCAAATTGATCCATAAGAATACGCTGTTTACTAAAATTTGCACCATGTTTCAAAATCCGGATCATCAATTGTTTTCTCCTTCTGTAAGAGAAGATATTGCCTTCGGTCCTTCAAATATGGGATTGTCAAAACAAGAAATTCAAAGAAGAACAGAATATGCCCTTGATGCTGTTGAGATGTCCGGGTTCGCGGATAAAGCGATCCATTGTTTAAGTTACGGCCAGAAAAGGAGGATTTGTCTGGCCGGCGTCTTGGCGATCACGCCGGGAATCATCCTTCTCGACGAGCCAACGGCTTCGCTTGACCCGGCAGGAGTCAACTGCATTATGCGGCTGTTAAGAGACTTGAACAGGGAAAAAGGCATCACCATGATCATGGCCACTCACGCTGTTGATCTGGTGCCCTTATTTATTGACCGAACCATTATCTTAAACAAAGGGAGAGTCATAGCCGAAGGATTGCCGGATATGGTATTCTCTGATTCCGAAATGATCCGGGATGCCAAATTAAGATTACCGTGGATCGGCCGCCTGTTTGAAATCCTGAAAAAAGAGGACAACTTCAACATAGATTTCCTACCCCTCACCATCGGCGAAGCCCGGCGGGAACTGACGAGATTATTCCCTCCTGATACAGCGGGCGAGCCCACCTGCGACAAAGAACTCAGCATATAAGGATAGCTAAGAGAGCCTTCGGCCTATTTACATTTCGGATGTGTGAATTATAATTATTCACATCAATATCCACCGGCCATGATAAAAAATATTTGGACAAATTTTTGTGCTTCCGTAAGAAATGCATGGGATGATTTATGCGCAATTTGTATCATATTCTGCAAAGGAAGAACCCGTTATCTCGATAACTTAGAGGTATTGCGTGATCACAAAAATCTTGTCGCATTTTCATCTGAAATACTGAACGTATTCAACTTTCCTGATGAGCGTAAACATCTTGGCGAAATCATCCCGATCATAGAGAAGATGATAAAAAGCAATGCCGCAAGCGTTAAAATCAGACAAGAAAACGATATGCTTTTGAATCAGTTGAAGCAGGAAGCATCTTTAACAGAAAAGCATATCGCTGAATTCATAGCAGAGCTTGACAACAATACAGGTCTTTTAAATATGCTTGAAGAAATAAGCCGATGCGATCCGAATCAAGTCACCATCGAATCCCGGGAATTACAACCATTACTGTACGAGGTCTTTAACAGATTTACCGCACGGGGTCTTAAGCGCATCCTGAATAACGAAGACGTGGGGACACTCAGCCCGCAGCCGCGCGAAGATGTAAAAATAATCGGAGAGAATATTGATCTTGGAAAAGACAAATTCATCCTCGCGAACAAGGGATGGAAGTACAATGAATCTATCATCGCAGAGGCAGTATTGAGGAAAAGAGGATAATATAAAATACTACTTTGGGATAGATCTTGGCACGACAAATTGCTGTGCCTACCGGCTTGAGGATGATGACGGTAAAACACAAATCACACCGCTTGATTTCCCCCAATTGAAATTCGATAAACAGGGATTTATCCTTTTCATCAACGATTGCCTTCTTCCTTCTTTTACGCTTTTCTTCGAGGAATCCCAAGCCAAGGCACCCCTCAGAGAGGCGGTAGCGTCTTCCCTTCCCTTCTGGATTGAGGAAAGCGACAACTCTATTGTGGGATGTATCCCTAAGGATTATTACCTCTTTGAAGAAAAATATATTTTAAACGCGCGTCAACTGATCCGTTCTGTAAAGTCAAAACTCCATCTATCCAAAGAGGAGCCTTGGGAGTTTGGGCAAAAAAAGTACACGCCGACCGAAATATCATCCCTGTATCTTTCCTATATTCTGAAGGCCGTCATCTTCCAGGATCCCCTCATGGAAAGATACATTTATGAAAATACGATCGTTACCGTCCCTGCGTCTTTTGTGGATCTGGCACGGGAAAAGACCCGGACAGCGGTCATGAATTCCGGGATAAAGATGGGACACAAGGAAAAGCTCCTTCTTGATGAGCCGACGGCAGCATACTATTGTTATCTCTTCGATAACAGGGAAAAGGTTCAAGCGGAACTTAAGCAAAAAGATCAAACGGTTCTTGTCTACGATCTGGGAGGCGGCACGCTCGACATGTCTCTTCTTTCGATTAAACTCAAAGAGAAGAAGGTCGTCGTAGAGGTTATCGACAAAAGTGACCACATCCTTTTAGGCGGTGATGATTTTGACATACGGTTGGCCGATTATTACGTGGATCATATAAGAAAGAATCTTCTCGAAAATCCAAAAGATCTCATAGATGACTTTAACGAGGTTAAAAGGGAAGGATGGTTTTTTCAACCCATCGTTGCGCATGCCAGGGATGCCAAGGAAGCCTTGTTCACCAAAGAGAGTACGGATATAACAACCATCTGCTCGAAGCTGAGCTTTAATGCTGAGTACAGAATGCCGAGTGTGAAGATATCCAGGAGTGATTACCGTAATATCATCTCGGCATTCTTGCTGGATCATTGGAAAGATGTCATGAAATCCCAAGGGGAGGGAAGCATGCTGTCTTTAAGAACCGGAGATTCGGATATCATTAATCCGTTGATGAATCTTTTAAGGAGCAACCAATATCCGCAGATTGACAAGCTTATCTTCAGCGGCGGCATGACCATCATTCCGTTTGTGATTGACCGCGTCAAGGAAGTCGTTAACACGCTCTCTAAGGACGATTGCAGTGTCCATATCCTGCCGGAACCGTTTCACGCGGTCGCACGGGGTGCTGCCTTCTTTTTATGGGCCAAGGAAAGCGGACAGGCCGTCTTTCTTAATAGATTGACTCATACCTATTCTCTGAAGATCACCAAGCCAAACGGAGAAATCTGCCTTTATGTTGTTGCGGATAAAGGCTGTCATCTGCCGCATCAGGGAACCGTGGAGCAGGACTTCACATTCTGCCCGGGTATGGGAGATCTGATCATGGAATTGTGGGACGGCAAAACAACGCCGCTTGATGAACAAACCATGACGATTGAGGATGACAAGATCAAATTGGTCGGAAAGAAAAAAGTAGACTTAAGCAGTCTTGCGGAAAACCAAAAGATCCCTCCCAGCACCATGATGGTTGTAAAACTCAATTATGAGATCGATGAGGATGAGATACTGCAATTAGGATTGACGCTCAATGATGAAGGAACCCGGGAAGAGTTTGCGAAAAAGGGTTTAACAGGTCAAGCGGCAGAAACACTCATCGGTCAGATCAATGCCGTTCTCAACGAAGCACACTTCCAATCCGAAAAAAAATAGAACCTATTATATACGGAATTCTTTATGTTGCCGTGGAAACATAGCCTTCTTGAAAGGCATTCATGGCAGAAAGTGAGAACTTCTTGATATTTTTACCTGTTGCTTCCAGTGTTTTCTTTGTGCCTTGTGATACTTTTTTTGTCAGCCCAGGGCACGCTCTTCGTGCTAATTCTAACCCCGCAGCAGCGACAAACA
>CBDUYP010000104.1:0-4181 GCA_965371485.1 uncultured bacterium | reverse complement strand
AGCGGAAAGCCGGTGGATCAAATCTGTCAATCGATGCGCGTAAAGTTTGGCATTACGCTGGGCCTCCCTCGCGCGGGACAATTTGCTTATGGCCACCAGCTTCATGGTCCGGGTCATTTTTCCCGTGTTACGCAGACTGTGCAGCTTTGTATCAAACTCTTTGATCGTCGGCATAAGGATGTTTCTCGTTAAAATCTTTTAGCACGTTATCAAGGGCTGGACGCACTTCATCTGTCAGGGCATTCTTTTCATTAAAAAGGGTTGTGAAATCATAGTATGTGGAATCCAGCGCTTCATGTAATTTGGCTTCGTACTCTTTTACCTTGTCGACCGGGATATCATCAAGGTATCCGTTAACACCCGCGTAGATGATCACGACTTGTTTGACGACCGACAGCGGCTCGCCGACGCCCTGCTTGATAACTTCCATGAGGCGTTGACCCCGGTCCAACTGTTGCCGGGAGGCAGCGTCAAGGTCAGAGGCGAATTGAGAAAAAGCAGCCAACTCACGGTATTGCGCCATGTCCAAACGCAATGTCCCGGCGGCTTGCTTCATCGCTTTAATCTGAGCATCCCCGCCGACACGGGAAACCGAAAGTCCCGGGTTGACAGCCGGACGCTGTCCGGAATAAAAGAGATTGGATTCCAGAAAAATCTGCCCGTCGGTAATTGAGATAACATTTGTTGGAATATAAGCCGTGATATCCCCTGCCTGTGTTTCAACAATCGGAAGCGCGGTTAAACTCCCCCCGCCTTTTGCGTCACTCATCTTTGCGCTGCGTTCTAAAAGCCGGCTGTGCAAATAAAAGATGTCACCCGGATAAGCCTCGCGGCCGGGCGGGCGGCGCAGCAGCAAGGACAATTGACGGTAGGCCTGGGCCTGTTTGCTTAAATCATCATAAACAATAAGCGCGTGCCGGCCGGAATCGCGATAATATTCGGCCATAGCCGTTGCCGCATACGGCGCCAGAAACTGCAAAGGTGCCGGTTCTGAGGCGGTTGCGGCAATGATTGTCGTGTATTCCATAGCCCCCCGATTTTTCAGGAGTTCATGGATCTGGGCGACAGTGGAACGCTTCTGACCAATGGCAACATAGAAACAGTAAACATCTTTTCCGCGTTGATTAATGATGGTGTCGATAGCCAGACTGGTTTTGCCGGTTTTACGGTCGCCGATAATGAGTTCCCGCTGTCCTCGTCCGATAGGCGTTAAGGCATCAATAACCTTGATCCCGGTTTGTAAGGGTTCATGGACATTCTTGCGTTCAATAATTCCGGGGGCCTTGACCTGAACTTGCCGGGTCTCAGAAGTATGAACAGTTGGATTACCATCAACTGCCTCACCCAACGCATTAACAATACGTCCGATCAGGTTATCCCCGACTGGAACTTCCGCGACCTTTCCGGTTCGCCTGACCTCATCTCCTTCTTTAATCCCGGTGTCTTCATCGAAGATAGCAACCCCGACATTATCTTCTTCCAAATTAAGAGCTATCCCAACACTGTCATGAAATTTCACCAATTCACCGGCCATAACGCGGTCGAGCCCATACACGCGGGCAATCCCGTCACCGACGCTGATGACGCGCCCTGCCTCATACGTCTGCGGCTGCATTTTAAAATCAGATAATTGCTGCTTGAGGATGGCTGAAATTTCCGAGGCTTGTATTTCTTTTGGCATAATATGTCCTACACGCTAAGAACGTGTTCCTTAAATTTCTTGAGTTGCGAAGCAATACTCAGATCATAAATAAAATGTCCCACATGAATTTTAAAACCGGCGATCAGCGATGGAACAATAGTCACCTTCGGCTGAATTTCCTTTTGAAATCTCGCGTTTAACCGCTTGGCAATGGCATGGATATGCTTTTTATCCAACTCCCGCGCGCTGTCGATCCCGACTTTCAGGATATTTTTATGTTTTAAATATAACGTCTCGAATTCTTCGCAGATCTGCCCGGCGAGATTCAGGCGGTCTTTCTGCTCAAGAAAAAGAAGAAAATGATAGGTTTGAAGATTCATCCGGTCTTTAAAGAGTGTCTTAAAGATGGCAAGACGCTTCTTGGAAGCGATTTCCGGATTTTCCATAAAAGATTTCAATTCTGTTGATTGCTTTAATAAACGATCCAGGGATTGTGTGTCGGGATAGACTTTATCTAAGCATTTTTTTTCACGGCATAAATCGAAGAATGCCTGCGCGTAACGGTAGCTGGCTCTGTGTTTTATCATAATTAGATTTTCGTAATGAGTTTTTCCACCAATCGGTGATTCTTGGGAGTATCCAGATTTTCTTCAATCAACTTACCTGCCAATACAACAGCTGCCTGTGCGCTTTCCCTGCGAAGTTTTTCCTCGGCATTTTCAAACTCCGCATTAACCTCGCGTTGGGCATTCTTCAATATGATTTGTGTCTCTTCCTTTGTTCTTTCACTAATGACCCTGGAGGCATTGTGAGCTGCCTTGCGACCGTTGTTGAGAATGTCTTTGGCTTCTTGTTCGGCCTGCGACATAAGATGTTGACGTGTCTCATCAATCTTTTCAAATTCCTGACGGGTCTTTTCTGCTTCATCTAAAGATCGACGGATCGTCTCTTCCCGTTGATCCAGTCCTGCCAGTATCGGTTTCCACGCGAATTTATAAAGAATCCCCAGAAGCAACAAAAATGTGGCCCAAGTAAAAATAAGCATGGCGATGTCAGGAGCGAATAATCCTGTTTCACCATGATCTTGCATCATACGCGCCCCGGCTTCTATGACTTCAGTTGTATTTGGCATAGATTTCTTCTTGCTGCGGATGCAAATTAAATGTTAACATCCGGAGAATTAACGGGATTTTATTTCATCAGGGCCAATAAACAAACAACAATGCCGAAGAAGGCAATTCCCTCAATCAGGGCCGCCGCGATAACCATTGCCGTTCGAATCTTGTCGGCTACCTCGGGTTGCCGTGCCATTCCGTCCATGGCCGATGAAGCTAGTTTACTGATCCCATAGGCAGCCCCTCCCATGACCAAAGCGGCACTGAGTGTTGATAGTGTTGAAGGCGTGAGTGTCATAAATATTTCCTTTCGATTAATAAATAATGAATGTGAATGGGATGTATTATAACGATGCTACCCCCTCCTGTAAAGTGCCGAATGGCCGTTAATGATTCGGATGACATGTCTGGCCGATAAATATCGCCGACAATAATGTAAAGATATACGCCTGCAAGAAAGCCACAAGGATCTCCAGCAAGGACATAAATACGGCAAACAAAATTGATGGGAGCGCAGCATATCCCAGTAGAACAACCAGTCCGAGAATAGACAAAATAACAATGTGTCCGGCCAGCATATTGGCAAACAACCGGATCGTCAGTGCAAAGGCCTTAATAAATAATCCCAGAAATTCGACAGGAACAAGAACAGGTAAAATGAAAGACGGGACGTTTGATGGAACCATGGCCTTCCAAAATCCGCTAAAACCATTTTTATAAATCGCGCCGAATGTCATAAAGCAAAGCGTTACCAGCGCCAAACCCCCTGTCACGTTCACGTTAGCCGTGGCCGTTGAGAAAACGGGAATCATCCCCATAAGATTAAGCCCTAATATAAAGAAAAAAAAGGTGCAAAGAAGAGGCGTCATTTTACGCCCCTCCTCCTTTCCCATACATTCGACGGCAATCTCATTTCGGACAAAAACCACAAATGTCTCCAGGAGATTCGTCAGCCCCGACGGAACATGCTGATCCTTTTTATAGAGGACGCAGAACAGGACGATCAGGATAGCCGAACAGATAAGCACCATCAGCGCATGTAAGCTTAAAAATGACGGAAGTTCAATCGGCGGGAGGAACGGCAGATGCCATTGGTGCGAATCCATCAAGTGATGCATGATGTATTCATTCAAATCAAAATCCATAAAATAACCTCGCTTCGCTCGGAACTATTTTATGCCCGTGTTCGGAATTTCTTTGAAATTCCGATACTATAAATTAGGCTCGCTTTTCTGTCAGACTTTCTCATCCAGACTTAATATCTGATGGATGTCCTCTTCTTTTTTGCATGCCAGGAGTTTTCCCCTGTTACGTGAAGAGGAAAGGAAACGCGATACCTGGGAGATAAGGTTTAACTGCATCCCGTCATCATTATTATCGGTTAATTCCAGGAATAACATCTGGACGGGTTTATTGTCGGGACT
>CBDUYP010000103.1:0-4195 GCA_965371485.1 uncultured bacterium | reverse complement strand
GTTGTTCCGGCGGTTGTTCTTCCGGCTGCGGGGTTTGCACCTGTTCCTCATTTGGCGGTTGTGCTAGAATATCCGGTGGCAAGGCAGCGTCAGTTTCCTGGGGTTTTTCTTCCGGTGGCAGATCAGTCTTTGGTGGATGTGTTTCTGCCCGGGCTTCTTTAAGGGCGTTTTCTTTATCGAAAAGTTCTTTTTCGATTTCTTTAATCTTTTCTTCCAATTGAATGACGCGTTTTAAGGAAGATTGTGACTCTGTCTGAGAGGATGTGATTTCTGTCTGCAAACTTTTGCATTTATCCCTGGAATCTTTGAGCTCTTTCTCCAGGACGTCTTTGATCTTATTAAATTCTTTCCGGTTTTTTAATTCATGGGATAAATCTTTTTCCGTCTTTTCCAGGAAAGTGCTTTTTTCTTTGAAGAGAGAATCGAGTTTATCATACTTCTCAACGAGTTCCTTATGCTGCGTTTGAAGATCATCATGTTGGATGGATAAATCCGATTCGGGTTCAGCCGGGGGTGTCGCTTCTGTCTTTTCCTGTTGGGGCGGGGGTGTTGTCGGGATGGAATTGAGTCTCAAAGATGCTGTCCCGGTTTCTTCTGGTTCACCTTTATTTTTCCCGATAAAGTTCCCTATTTTATCTTTCAGCCGGCTGAGCAGAGAAGGTTCACCAGGTGAGGGTTCTTGCGCCGCGTCTTCGATATCCAAACGGTTGAGAAGATCGGCAGCGGTTACTTGTTTTGTGTCTTCCACGGGGACAGGGGAAACAGATTGTTTTTTTTCGCTTTGCATCAACCAGACAATGGCCCCTAACCCGAGTACCATAAGGATGATCCCGACATAAAAAAATAACACTTACTTTTTTCTCCCCTTTCCGATAATATAAATTTATGACATCTTGTGTACTGCTTTGTGCCGGTAAAAGTTTGCGGTTTGGTTCCCCCAAGGCCCTCTGTGATCTTGGCGGAGAAACGATTATTGCGCGTTTACAGAAAACGCTTCTTGCCTCCCGGATCGATGAAATTATTATTGTCTCAGGCGCGGTTATTGTCTATATGGAACCACACATATTAAAGCATAAATAGGTCAAGGTTGTCCATAATAAAGATTACAATCTCGGGCAGACGTCCTCTTTTAAAGCAGGTTTAAAAGCCGTTTCACCGGATACCAAGCGCATACTCCTCCTCCCTGTTGATTTTCCTCTTATTCAGACGGCAACCCTGGATATCCTTGTTGATTATTGTGTTAAAGAAAATCCCCTGATCCTTATCCCGACCCATGAAGGCAGGAAAGGTCATCCCCCTGTGTTTCATGTAAAATTAAAGGAAGAATTCTCAGTGCTTGATGATACACAAGGGATCAATACGATCGCGCGTCAGCACAAGAACGAAACGCGTCTGCTTTCAGTTGAGGATCCCGGAGTTTTATTGACGTTTAATACTAAGGAAGAATTTGAGAGGTTAACCTGTTACTGAAACGCAACGACCTTTGCTGTAAAATTTAAGCGGATGTAAGCATTTCCAAATATCTTTCGCGCGGGTATCTTTTTCCAAAGCCCTGTGCTCTCCATCTTGATCTCGGTAATGGCATCGCCCCCGAGGATAGCGGCTTCCCGTTTCATCCTTTCGATAATAGACTCCATTCTCCGGTGGCTTCTGTCAGCCGTTACCGTGACAAAGCCGATGACATCATGCGGCTGTGTTATCTTTTCAATGTAGGCGACCTCATTTTGAGATGGCTTCGGAAGGTAAATGTTGTCTGTTGTTTCCCTGGAATTCACGCGGTAGACACTGCAGGAGGACGTTAGAATCGTCAGGCAGATAAGAAAGCCGAGTTTTTTGATCATGGGGAAGATTCCTTTTCCTTTAACGCTTTAATGATTTTTGCCGGCGTAATCGGTAGTTCTTTAATGCGCACACCAACGGCATCATCGATGGCATTGGCGATGGCGGCTGAAGTCGGCAGAAGCGAGGCCTCCCCCATGCCCTTTGCCCCGAACGGTCCTTCGGGATCGTTGGTTTCGATGAGAATGGTTTCCATCTCAGGCAATCCTACAGAACGGGGCAAGCGGTAATTCGCGAAATTGGCATTAACCACACGGCCGTTCTTAAATTTCAAATCTTCGTAAAATGTGTATCCGATACCCATGGCAAGGGATCCTTCAATTTGTGCTTCTACCGATTGGGGGTTAATGGCTTTGCCGATATCATGGGCATCCCACATCTTGACAAGCCGAACCTCTCCGGAATCGGTATTGACTTCGACCTCGGCGACCTGTGCCTCAAATCCGTAGCTTCCCGAAACATTTCCCTCCCCTGTTCTGAAATCAATAGGAGTGGTCTTCGGATTGTAACTGCCGCGCCCGATAATCTGAAGACCGTAATCAAAAGAATAACAGAGTTTGAGGGCTTTGTCAAAATCCATCAAAACAGAATCGTCCCTGCGGCAGATGACCTTCTCGGCGATGATGTCGAGATCATTGGCATCCAGCTTATGTTCCTGAGCCACGACGGATAAAATTTGCATCTTGGCATCTTTGGCCGCGAGCAATGTCGCGTTTCCCGAGATGAATGTCACGCGGCTTGCAAAACTTCCCGTGTCAAAAGGTGTGATTTCGGTGTCACCGGCCGTGCACTTAATACGCGCGTAATCCACGCCTAAGGCCTGGGCCGCGATCTGGGATAATGCGGTATCCGAGCCTTGTCCGGTATCAGCCGCTCCTGTGAAGAAATAGACTGAGCCGTCTTCTTCGATCTTGATAATCGAACCCGCGGATTCATGAGACTTGTACATTTTAGAACCCATCACGTCAGCGGCAATCCCGATACCGATGCCCCGGCGAAGATTTTTATTCTTCCCGTGGACCGCCTTTTTACCGTGTTTATCTTTCCACTTTGCCGCTTGTGTCGCTTTTTCAATGCAGTCCTTAAGACCGTTTGTTGTTAAAATCATTTTATTGACGGTCACCATATTCGGGGTTGTAATATTTTTAAGACGGAATTTTACAGGATCCATTCCGATACCCCGGGCAAGAAGATCCATGTGCGATTCAATCGCGAACCCTGATTGCACTCCGCCGAATCCCCGCATCGCGCCGCTGATGGGGGTGTTGGTGTAAACGCGGTAGCCGGAAATACGGAAATGCTGAATCTTGTAAACCATAAAGATACGCATAATCGCCGCTGCCATGACCGTGGGGCCGTAACTGCAGTAGGCCCCGCCGTCGGCAATGACCTCTCCGGTGATGGCTGTCAATGTTCCGTCCTTCTTTACGCCGGATTTGATTTTGTAAAGCATGGCATGCTTGCGCCGGGAGAAAGAAAATTCCTCCTCTCTGGAATAACAGAATTTTACCGCAAGGCCCCCGGCTTTCTTTGACAGCAAACAGGCCGCGAAATCCATCGGTAACATCTCCAGTTTTCCTCCGAACCCCCCTCCGACCGCAAGTTTGATAACGCGGATATTATTCAGGTCCATCTTGAGCGTTTTGGCCAATGACTCACGGCATTTGAACGGGGCCTGGGTTGACACCCAAAGGGTGATTTTATTAGCGGACGGCTCCCATTGTCCGATACAGACGTGAGGTTCCATGCAGCAGTGGGCCGCGGCTGAGGCATAGAATGTGTCTTCCCGGACATAATCCGCTTCTTTCATGGCGCGCTCGGCATTACCGAAATTAACAGGCAGAATAAGGCCGATGTTGTTTTTGGCATCATGAATTTGAGGGGCTCCCGGTTTCATGGCCTCGACCATGTCAAAGACCGCAGGTAGTGGGTCATATTTGACATCAATGAGTTTGAGTGCTTTCTCGGCGGTGTCTTCATCCACGGCAGCAACCGCGGCGATCTCATCGCCGATGTAACGCACCTTTTCGGATTCCAATGCCATTTGGTCGACCGTGTGCGGGAAGAAAAATTCATTGGAACCGAATTTGATGTTGTAAGTATCCTTGGCCGTAATGACGGCCTTGACGCCGGGCAATTGCTCGGCTTTGGACGTATCCATGTGGAGGATGCGCGCGTGGGGATGCGGGCTTCGAAGCATCTTCCCGATGAGCATGTGGGGCAAAGTCATGTCAAAAACATACCGGGTTTCTCCGGTGACAATGCCGCGGCCGTTAATGCGCGGCACGCTTTTTCCAACGGGATTGACAAATTTTTTGTTTTTGGTTTGCATAAAAATCCCCCCTACCCCCCTTTG
>CBDUYP010000102.1:0-4195 GCA_965371485.1 uncultured bacterium | reverse complement strand
GTTGTGAAAAAACGGGAGACCTTTGCCGACCTCATAAAAGGCGAAACCATTCCGGCTTTTTTAAAATGAAAACAATTCCTTTTACAAAGATGAGCGGCGCCGGTAATGACTTTATCATTATTGAGGCGCGAAAAGATCTCATTTACAACCGATTTGCCGTTAAGATATGCGATCGCACGAATGGGATCGGGGCTGACGGCCTTCTTATTTTGGATACATCCAAAAGGGCCGATTACAAAATGCGTATTATCAACGCAGATGGATCCCGGGCTGAGATGTGCGGCAACGGCGCCCGATGCCTGGCCGCCTACATTGTCCGCCACAAAAATCCCGGGAAAAAATTATTTTCCATCGAGACCCTGGCCGGCCGGATTTGGGCAGAGGCAGAGGGTGACATCGCCAATGTCCTTTTAAACGATCCTGTCAATTATAAACCGGATATTCCTCTGGAGGTTAACGGACAAGAAATCCATGTTCATTTTATCAATACAGGGGTGCCTCACACCATTGTCTACGTTGACAAGCTCAAACGCATTGATGTCTCCGGTATCGGACAGGCCATCCGTTCTCACGGAAGGTTCGCGCCCCGCGGAGTCAACGTCAACTTTGTCGAACAATTAAAACCGAATTTGATCGCCGTGCGCACCTATGAACGGGGCGTTGAGAATGAAACCAAGGCCTGCGGGACAGGAAGTGTTGCCGCGGCCCTTGTGACCTATTTAAAATCAAATCCTAAAATAAAAAATAGGAAAAAAGCCCAAGTGAAAGTACGCACGAGCGGAAAAGAAATATTGGAGGTCACCTTCACCCTGGACATGGGGGAACCTTTTCGTATCTGGCTTAAAGGAAATACCCGACGTATTGCCGAAGGAAAGTATTACCTATAGGTGTGCTATATAGCACCTATATAGCACACCCATAGAAAAGGAGGGATGAAAAATGCTCAGCGGCTCTATCGTAGCACTCGTCACACCGTTTCAAGACGGCAAAGTCAATGAGGCAAAATTACGCGAACTTGTCGAATATCATGTTAAAAGCGGCACCAACGGGATACTCCCGTGCGGAACAACAGGTGAATCCCCCACCTTAGATCACGATGAACATGAACGTGTCATCGGAATCTGTATTGAGACGGCAGGCGGACGCATCCCCATTCTCGCCGGGACCGGATCAAACGCGACAGCCGAGGCGGTTTCCCTCACCCAACACGCGGCCAAGGCCGGGGCGGACGCTGCTTTAATTGTCACACCTTACTACAATAAACCCTCTCAAGAGGGATTATATCTTCATTTCAAAGCGATTGCCGACAGTGTTAATATCCCGATCATCCTTTATAACGTTCCGGGACGGACAGCCAAAAATATCGAGACTCCGACCATCGTCAGGTTAGCGAAGGATTGCAAAAATATCATCGGTGTCAAAGAGGCCTCTGGCTCACTCGATCAAATGCAGGCGGTTAAGCAGGCTTGTCCCAAAGACTTTCTTTTGTTTTCTGGAGACGATGCCCTCACATTACCGGTCTTGACCATCGGCGGAGTCGGTGTTATTTCGGTTGCGGCCAACATCATTCCGCAAGATGTTGTCAAATTGATAACACTTTTCAACAAGGGACAAATAAATGAAGCCAGGGAATTGCATTATAAAATGCTTCCTCTCGTTAAAACCCTGTTCCTCGATACAAATCCCGTCCCGGTTAAAACCGCGATGGGACTGATGGGATTGTGTTCAGACGATATGCGGCTACCATTATGTCCTATGTCCGAAGAAAACAACAAAAAATTAAAAACCGCATTAAAAAATTACGGATTGTTAAAATTGTAGGGACAGGTCTAGACCTGTCCCTACTTACGAAACGGAACCATCATGATTCATTTAGCCATCAGCGGATGTCAGGGAAGGATGGGGCAAAGGATCGTGCATCTCGCGGCAGAGGATAGCGCATTTAAAATAACCGCGCTCCTCGAGCATAAAGACCACCCCAAGTCCTGTGAAACGATTCAAAATATTGCCATCGCAACCGCCCCGGATGCTGTCAAAGGGAGTGATGTTTTAATCGAATTCACAACCCCGCAGGCAACTCTGAACAATTTGAATGCCTGTTTACAACACGGTGTCAAGATGGTGATCGGAACAACAGGATTTACGCCTGAAGAGACCCAAGACATTCAAAAAGCCTCACAAACCATCCCCGTTGTCTTTGCCTCCAATATGTCCATCGGAGTTAATATCCTTTTCAAACTGGCTCAACAATTAGCAGAGAAGGCACCGGACACCTGTGCGGTTAAAATTATTGAGACTCATCATGTTCACAAAAAAGATGCCCCTTCGGGCACGGCAAAAACATTGGCACACATCATCGAAAGCCATGGGGCACGGAAAGTGACGGATATCGAGTCCCGGCGCGAAGGCGAAATCGTCGGCGATCATAAAGTTGTTTTCGAAAGCCCCGAGGATACTCTTATCATTAGCCATCATGCCAAAAACCGCGACATCTTTGTTAAGGGAGCCCTGGTAGCGGCAAAATTTCTTGCCGATAAAAAAAAGGGGTTGTTCAATATGCAGGATGTGTTGGGTTTATCGTAGAGAAGAAAGGATAATAAATATTTATGAACATCGAATTTTCCGACCGTCTCAAAGAACTTCCGCCGTATCTTTTCATCGAGATTGATAATGCCAAGCGCAAGGCCAAGGCCGAGGGACGGGATATCATTGACTTAGGGATAGGCGATCCTGACACGCCGACACCTGCGCACATCATTACTGCTTTAAAGGAAGCAGCACAAGACCCGTCAAATCATCATTATGCCTTTGACGCAGGACTACCCCAACTGCGTGATGAAATAGCACAATGGTTTCAAACCCGCTTTAATACGGCACTCGACCCGAGCACAGAGATCTATCCCTTAATCGGATCCAAAGAAGGACTTGCCCATTTACCCTTAGGGATTGTCAATCCAAAGGATAAAGTCCTGCTCACTGACCCGGCTTATCCTGCCTATACAGCTTCCATTGTTTTTGCCGGCGGGAAGATTGTCCGTATTCCTTTAAAAGAAGGCCGCGGATTTTTGCCTGATCTTAAAAAAATCACAGACACAAAAAACCCCAAAGTCATGTTTGTCAATTATCCCAACAACCCGACATCCGCAACAGCAACACGGGAATTCTATACAGAACTCGTACAACTGGCCAAAGAGAAGAAGATGATCCTTGTTTCAGACATGGCCTACTCGGAAATTTATTATGATAATGAGAAGCCCTTAAGCCTCTTGGAGATTGAAGGGGCGAGGGATGTCGCGATCGAATTTCATTCGCTTTCAAAAACATACAATATGACCGGCTGGCGAATCGGCTGGGCCTGCGGTAACAGTCGATTGGTTGCAGCCTTGGCTAAGGTGAAATCCAATTTTGATTCCGGAATCTTTCAGGCGATACAAGTTGCCGGAATCGCCGCCCTTAAAACAGACCATCAGGATCTGGATGATCTGCGCGCGATGTACGAAGAGCGCCGCGATTGTTTGATCAACGGATTAAGAGGAATCGGCTGGAAGATTCCGCCGCCCAAAGCCGCCTTTTATGTCTGGGCAAAAATTCCAAAAGGTTTTAACAATTCGATGGAAACGGCAGCGGCATTCCTGACCAAGGCCGATATCGTCGCGACTCCGGGAGGCGGTTTTGGAAAAGCGGGAGAGGGATATATCCGCATGGCCTTAACGGTTTCCAAAGACCGCATCACCGAGGCTGTGGAAAGACTCAATAAAATTTTATGACGTTGTCCACTGTATATTTAGGTCTGGGATCAAATTTAGGTCAGCGTGAAACAAATATCCAACGGGCAATTGAGGAGATAAGGAACATCGGCTTAACAATCGAAAAATGTTCCCTCACGATTGAAACAGACCCCGTCGGAGGGCCGCCCCAGGGAAAATTCCTCAATACCGTTGTTAAAAGCAAAACAACACTCCCGCCCGAAGAATTGTTAACACAATTAAAATCCATCGAAAAGAAACTCGGACGCGTTAAAACCGTGATAAACGGGCCGCGCATCATTGACATCGACATTCTGTTGTACGGTCGATTGGAAATGCATACGCCTCATCTTACCATTCCGCACCCGCAAATGCTTCATCGCGACTTTGTCCTGCGGCCGCTTAAAGAAATTGAACCTGAATTAACCGATAAATTGATCCATGCGCAT
>CBDUYP010000101.1:0-4238 GCA_965371485.1 uncultured bacterium | reverse complement strand
GAGGTCAAGATTTACTTGAGGGATATGATCGAGAAGATAGAAAAAAAAGGCGGCATTATCATTAACTCGGATATTCTCATAGAATACGACACAAACGAAGACGGAGTTGTCAGTTTAAAAGAAATAGAGAAGCTTAAAAAAGACGCCGGTCTTAAGTCAAAGTAGTAATCCTGCCTGTCCAAAATGAAGTATCACCAATGCCACGGATCATTTTAAGTATAACACTGGGGGCCGTGTTTCTTTTATTTCACACGGGAGTCGTGAGGTCACAAATGCAATTGGCCCGGGGAAAGAATAAAGAGGAAGTCCTTTCGGCATATAATGCCATGGTCGACGCGTATAAGGATAGGCCCGATTACAGAGAGTACGTAGATTTTTTCAAGGAAGTGTATCAGACGATAGATAAGAATTATTATTATGGGGTCACACGCCAGGATTTTTCCAAATTTATTTTTAAGTTCAATACAAGGATTTACGGAAAATTGCAGGATTCCGGGAAAAGCCGTGATTATATCAAATGGCGCAGTGCCGCCTACCTTATGGAAGATTTGAAGGATTCCGAGGATATTTTCTCGGCGTTTATGCCGCCCACGGCGGCTGCAACGTATGAAAAAACGGCTCTCGGTAAAAGGGTCGACCTGGGGATTGAAGGCACGTTGGGGCCGGAAGGTTATTTTGTATCTTTTGTTGAAATCCGCGCCGATGCCTATGAAAAGGGTTTACGGAAGAACGACATTATTCTTGCGATTAATGATACCCTTGTCACAACCTTGTCACAGCAGGATGTCAGGGATTTGTTGGTTCCGCTCGAGGGAGAAACAGTTGTTTTAAGATATTTTGATGATTCTAAACAGGCGGAAACGACCCTGGAGGCTGTGAGCAGAGAATATTTCAAGCAGGGGGTTTTTATGGTTCCGGTTGATGTCCCCGGCGTTTATTGTGTTGAGCTTCAGAAGTTTAACAGGACGACCGGTGAGGACATGACACGGTTTATGTCTACGATTTTAGAGGAAGGCGGCACGGGTTTGATCATTGATTTGCGCGGGAATCCCGGCGGGCCGCCGCTTGCCGCGCGGGAGATCTCCGCCTTCTTTCTCCCGCCGGAAGAGGACTTTGCCTATTTCCAGCGGAAAAATAGACCTAAGTCAACATTGGATGTGCCTCAGATTCCGGAAGAGTTTCATTATAAGGGAGATATTGTTATTCTGGTTAATGAAAGCAGCGGCAGCGCGTCAGAATTATTTACGGGAATATTACAGCGCCGCGGACGGGCAACCGTTATGGGAACGAATACAGCCGGACAGGTGCTTTTAAAAAGCATGTTTCATTTTAAAGATAAGTCTATGGTGTTGCTGGTAACGGCACGCGGATTTCATCCGGATGGCACTGTGTTTAGCTTTGACGGGATAACTCCCGACGAGAAAATCACCGGGGAGGAGCCTGATCTTATTGCGTATGCAGCCGATTATTTAATTCGTCTAAGAAAGAGGAGATAGAGATTCTGTATGTGGGGTTCATTTCTTGTAAAATTGATCTTGGCTCAATGTATTTTAGCGGTGATCATCATTGTTGTCTTAAAGAATATTCTGGATAACAAACTCATTGAGTCGGCTATCCGCCGGATAGAGACTTGGCCGCAGACGGAACCGGCCCGGTCTGCCGGTGAAATGGTCGTTATTTCCCATAAAAATTTGACCCCGGCAAATAAAGAGCGCATCCTTAAAGCCGCCCGGGAACGTTTTTCACAACAGATGAATCCTGTTTTTAAGATCGACAAAGGCATCATGGGCGGTATTGTTATCAAGATAGGAGAACACGCTCTTGAATACAGTTTGAAAGACCGTCTGCACTTGGCGCTTCAGGGAAGAGACTGTGCATCATAAAATCCTCATCATTGTTCCTGCCTATAATGAAAGCGGAAACATCACAAGGACTGTTCTGGAGATAAAAGATCAACAAAAGTCGTTGGGGACAGTGGATATCCTCGTCGTCGATGACGGCTCGCGGGATACGACAGCCGCGGACGCGAAGGCGGCCGGGGCGCCGGTCGTTTCTTTGCCCTTCAACCTCGGGATCGGGGCGGCGGTCCAGACCGGTTTTCAGTATGCGCGGCGGAATCATTATGATATGGCTGTCCAGGTTGACGGTGACGGCCAACACGATTTGCGTTATCTGGAAAAATTGATAGGGCCGGTTTCCCGCGGTGAGGCCGATATCACGGTCGGCAGCCGTTTTATCAAACCCTTTCTCGGTTATCGTTCTTCGTTTATCCGCCGTATCGGGATTCATTTTTTTACTCATCTGATCAGTTTCTTAACACAATGTAAAATCACGGATCCCACGTCAGGTTTCCGTGCGTTTAATAAAAAGAGTATTGCAGCGTTTGCCGATGCTTACCCCCACGATTTCCCGGAACCGGAATCGATCGTTGTTGCCCGGCGGTTGGGACTGAACCTGACGGAGGTTCCCGTCGAGATGCGTAAAAGGGTTTCCGGACACAGTTCCATACGTTATCTCAAGACATTGTATTACATGATCAAGGTCACCTGCGCGATTCTTTTGAATATGGTCAGGAAAAAAGGAAGAAAGATATGAGCACAAAAATCCTGTCAATTCTGTTTGCCCTCTCGATATTGGTTTTTATTATTGAACTTGCCCGGCGGGAGAAATTAAGCTTTAAATATGCGATTGCATGGATATGCGTCTCTCTTTCAGCGGTGTTTTTTGCCGTGTTTGATAATGTCCTGAATAGTGTTTCGACAGGGTTGGGTTTTCAATTAACGAGCAATTTTGTTTTTTTCGCTATTTTATGCAGTTTTGTGTTTCTAAGTCTATTATTGACGATTTTTCTCTGTCAGCAGAATCACCGTAATGATAAAATGGCTCAAAAATTAGGACTTTTGGAGCATGAGTTGGAGACATTAAAGAAGAAACCGGACCAAGAATGACAAGACCGCGCGCCCTTGTCCCGCAGGATACAGACTGGGATCATTTTTGGGGTTGTCCCCGGTCAGAAAAGTTCAGCCGCCTTAGCTGGTCGAAGAAGAGGATCATTCATGTCCTTAAACTGTATGCCGTTCCGGGAAGAAAAGTCTTGGATGCCGGGTGCGGAAGCGGGTTTTTTTCAAATTTTTTTTGTGAAAAGGGCATGCAAACAGTATCTCTCGATTATTCCGACGAGGCTTTAAAGATGTCCCGGAAGATAACGGCAGGCCGCGCCAGGACGGTCAAGGCTGATCTGGTAACGGACGATCTTGGCGCGTTGATGAATGAAAAATTTCATGTCATTTTTTCCGATGGGCTTTTTGAACATTTTCCGAAGAGTGATCAGAATAAGATCATGGCTAATTTTCTTGCCGTCCTTGATGACGACGGGGTTATTGTAACATTTGTTCCCAATCGTTGGTCTCCCTGGGAACTCATCCGCCCTTTTTTTATGCCCGGGATCAAGGAAACTCCTTTTGTCCTCAAGGAACTTGTTGATTTGAACCAACGTAACCGTCTGCGTGTTGTCGCCGACGGAGGTGTGAATACCCTTCCTTTTAAATATTCTCCTGATAAATTGTTGTCACGAAGATTTGGAATGTTGTTGTATGCGGTATCACAAAAAAGCAAATCATTTTGTTCCGAAAGCAACTTTTCAAAATAGATCCCGGTGACGGCCGAATTTATGCAAAACTCGATTAGCATTATCATCCCTGTCTATAATAGTGAAAAGACGATCCGTCAGACAATCACAGCGGCCTTGCAACAGGATTTCCCCGGGGAGATTGAGGTCATTGTCGTTGATGACGGATCCACGGATGGGACCGCGGATATTGTCAGACCGTTTGGGGAGGAAGGACGCATGACATATGTTCGTCAAAACAACAGCGGCCCGGCAGCGGCCCGGAATCGCGGTGTTCAAGCGGCGAAAGGTGTATTTGTATTTTTTACCGATGCGGATTGTATCCCGCGACGCGATTGGATCAGCAAAATGATGCCTCATTTCTCTTCACAAACTGCTGTGGTTGCCGGGAGTTATGGTATAGCCAATCCGGAGCATCTTCTATCCGGGTGTATTCATAAAGAAATCATATACCGGCATCAGCATTTAATGCCGGATTTCCCTAAAGTCTTTGGCAGCTACAACTTTGGCGTTAGAAAAGAAATCTTTAAAGAGGTTGGCGGGTTTAACCCGAATACCGGCATGCCAGCGGGGAGGATAATGATTTGAGTTATAAAATACGGGACGCAGG
>CBDUYP010000100.1:0-4304 GCA_965371485.1 uncultured bacterium | reverse complement strand
ATAAAGAAATCGAGCTTGCCGAAGCCGAGATGCCGGGGTTGATGTCTCTTCAGAGAAAATATGAAGGACAAAACCCTTTAAAAGGCGCGCGGATTATGGGGTCACTGCACATGACCATTCAGACGGCGGTGTTGATTAAAACATTAAGGGCTCTCGGCGCTGATGTGCGCTGGGCGAGCTGTAATATCTTCTCCACCCAGGATCATGCGGCGGCCGCGATTGCGGATCTCGGGGTTCCTGTTTTCGCGTGGAAAGGGGAAACCCTGAAAGACTACTGGTGGTGCACCGAACAGGCATTATGTTTCCCTGAAGGGAAAGGCCCGACCTTAATTGTTGATGACGGCGGGGACGCGACCTTGATGGTGCACAAGGGTTATGAAGCTGAAGAGAATCCGGGTGTTTTAGATGTCAAGGTTGAGGCGGAAGATGAAAAAGAGTTGTTCCTGATTTTAAAGGCGTCTTTAAAGGAGGATTCCCAAAGATGGCACAAAATCGCCAAAGAGATCAAAGGGGTCTCCGAGGAGACGACAACCGGGGTGCATCGTTTGTATCAGATGATGACCGATGGAAAATTATTGTTCCCCGCGTTTAACGTTAATGATTCTGTGACCAAGTCAAAATTCGATAATTTATACGGCTGCCGCGAGTCTTTGGCCGACGGGATCAAACGGGCAACGGATATTATGCTGGCCGGAAAGGTTATTGTTGTCTGCGGCTACGGTGATGTGGGCAAGGGATGTGCGCATTCCATGAAAAGTTACGGCGCACGCGTTATTATTACCGAGATCGATCCGATCTGTGCCCTGCAGGCAGCTATGGAAGGGTATGAGGTCAAGACCCTCCAGGATGCCCTGCCGGAGGGGAACATTTACGTGACCACGACGGGAAACTGCGATGTTATCACGGCAGAGGATATGTCGAAAATGAGGGATAAGGCGATCGTTTGCAATATCGGACATTTTGACAATGAGATTCAGGTATCTAAATTAACGCAATGGCCGGGGATCAAAAAGGTGAATATCAAGCCGCAGGTTGACGAGTTCTATTTTTCTGACGGGCATTCGATTATCGTTCTCGCCGATGGCCGGCTGGTGAATTTAGGCTGTGCCACGGGACATCCTTCCTTTGTCATGAGCAATTCTTTTACCAACCAGACATTGGCTCAGATAGAGCTTTGGAAGAAGGATTACAAGATCGATGTTTATCGTTTGCCGAAACAGCTTGATGAAGAGGTGGCCCGCCTGCATCTGGAGAATGTCGGGGCAAAATTAACAAAGCTGACGCCCGAACAGGCGGCCTATATCGGTATCCCGGTTGGCGGCCCTTATAAGGCAGATCATTACAGGTATTAAAATAGTAGGGAACGGTTTGAAACCGTTCCCTACTGATAGCAACGGGGTTGCGGAGAACTGACACCATTTATGATGGTGACTTTTTTTTATGACTAAACTTCCTATCAAGAAAATCGGTATCATTACCTCTGGCGGGGACGGGCCGGGGATGAATGCTGCGATCCGTAGTATTGTCCGGTGTTCCTTGTATCACGGCCTCAAGGTTGACGGGATTATCCGCGGATATCAGGGGTTGATTGAGGATGATACTGTTCCGCTCAATCATCGTTCGGTTGCCAATATTATCAACCGGGGCGGGACGATTTTAAAGACAGCCCGTTCTGAGGCATTTAAGACAGAAGAAGGGCAAGCCCAAGCTGTTGTGACAATAAAGAAGCATAGTATTGATGCGCTGGTTGTCATCGGCGGGGATGGATCTTATTGCGGAGCCAAGATTCTTTTTGAGAAATACAATATTCCTACGGTCGCATTGCCCGGGACGATTGACAATGATTTGTGCGGAACCGATCAAACCATCGGCTGCAAAACAGCCGTTAACACCGCCCTTGAGGCCATTGACAAGGTTCGCGATACGGCTCACAGTATGGAAAGAATATTTGTCATTGAGGTGATGGGGAATAAATCCGGATATATCGCGCTGGAGGTGGCCTTGGGAGCCGGGGCCGAAGATGTGATCATCCCTGAACGCAAAACAGATTATAAGGTTTTATGCCAACATATCGTCGAGGGGAATAAAAAAGGAAAAGTGACGTGGATGATTGTTGTGGCGGAAGGCGCCGGCAAAGCGCCTGAAGTGGCCAAGACGATTCATATGATGACCGGACTTGAAACACGTTTTGTTGTTTTAGGGCATGTCCAGCGCGGAGGTGTTCCCATCGGGGCAGACCGAATTTTGGCAACACGCCTAGGGGCGGCGGCTGTTGACTTGCTTCTTAAAGGGACTTACGGAAAGGCCATAGGGGTACTTCAGGATGAGATCAGTGTCGTTGATTTATTCGCGGCCAGTCACAGAGAAAATAAGCATATCGAGGAATACTGTAACCTGATAAAGGTCATAACATAGGAGAGTCAAACCATGCCGAAGATTTATTATGACAAAGATGCAAATTTTGATGACTTTAAAAACCGAACCATTGCTATTATCGGATACGGGATTCAGGGACGGGGACAGGCCTTGAATTTAAGAGACAGCGGTTTGAATGTCATTGTCAGTCAAAGGGAAGGCGGTCCGAATTACGCGAAGGCGATTGAGGATGGTTTTAAACCGGTTGACGCCAAGACCGCTGCCAAACAGGGTGATGTCATCATGATCTTAATTCAGGACCATCTGCAGGCCGCTCTTTATAAAAAGTCGATCAGGCGTTATTTGAAAAAGGGCAAGTCAATTGTCTTTTCGCACGGATTTAATATCCATTTTAAGCAGATCATTCCTCCCGCGGATGTGGATGTATGGATGATTGCCCCTAAAAGTCCCGGGGCGCTTGTGCGCCGACAGTTTGAAGAGGGACGGGGGGTTCCGTGTTTGGTGGCCATTCATCAGGATGCCTCGGGGCATGCGCTTAAGGATGCATTGGCCTATGCCAAGGGGCTCGGCGGGACGCGCGCCGGTGTGATTGAAACCACGTTTAAAGAAGAGACCGAGACAGATCTTTTCGGGGAGCAGGTAGTTTTGTGCGGCGGCACAAGTGAATTGATCAAGGCCGGTTTTGAGACCTTGATAGAGGCCGGCTATCAGCCCGAGATTGCGTATTTTGAATGTTTACACGAGTTGAAACTTATTGTGGATCTTATTTATGAAGAAGGTATTCAGGGCATGCGTCAGCGCGTTTCCGATACAGCGGAATACGGTGACCATACCAGGGGCAAAAGGATTATTAATCAGCGGACCCGTAAAGAGATGAAGAAGATCCTTGCGGAAATTCAATCAGGCAAGTTTGCCAGAGAATGGATGAGGGAAAATAAAAAAGGCTGCCCGGAATTTTCCAAGATGCGCCGTGCTTCGGATACACATCCTGTTGAGGCTGTGGGCAAGGAATTGCGCGGTATGATGCCGTGGATGAAAAAATGAAAAAAGACAAAGTATTCATATTTGATACAACCCTGCGTGACGGGGAACAGGCTCCGGGCGCGAGCATGAACAAAGGTGAAAAGTTAGAGATCGCGCATTGTTTAGAGCGTCTCGGGGTGGATATCATTGAGGCGGGATTTCCCGCGGCCTCGCCGGGAGATTTTGACGCTGTCAAGACGATTGCCAAACATATCAAAGGATCGTGTGTCTGCGGATTGGCCCGTTCGATGAAGAAAGATATTGACGCGGCCGGTGATGCCATAAAGTTCGCCGAACAAGGCCGCATTCATGTGTTTTTGGCTACATCTAAGATTCATCTGGAACATAAATTGAAGAAAAATAAAGAAGAAATTCTCCGGATGGCTGTTGACGCGGTTAAATATGCCAAGAAAAAGATACCAGATATTGAATTTTCCCCTGAGGATGCCTCCCGGACAGAGAAAGAATTTCTTTACCGTATCATTGAGGCTGTGATCAAGGCGGGTGCGAGGACAGTGAATATCCCTGATACCGTCGGATATAGTATGCCGGCTGAGTACGGGCAGTTGATTGCGGACATTAAAAACAATGTTCCCAACATCAACAAAGCCGTGATATCGGTTCATTGCCATAATGATCTCGGCGTCGGGGTTGCCAACTCCCTGGCTGCCGTTAAAAACGGGGCGAGGCAGGTGGAGTGTACCATTAACGGTATCGGTGAGCGCGCGGGAAATGCCTCCATGGAAGAAATTGTGATGGCCATTAAGACGCGGGGTGATTTTTACAAATGCACGACAGATATCCATACTCAGGAAATTTGCAAGGCCTCGCGCTTGGTCAGTAAATTAACAGGTTTTGTGGTTCCGCCCAATAAGGCGATTGTGGGGCACAATGCCTTTCGCCAT
>CBDUYP010000099.1:0-4389 GCA_965371485.1 uncultured bacterium | reverse complement strand
CCCAGCGTTTTCTGCAGAGGCTCAAGAATGTAGAAGACCCTGAAGTTAAACGCAAGATTATCGGAGATGAGTTTATCAAGACCTTTCAGGCCTCGGCAAAAAAGATTAAGAATGTCGCGTTTTTAGGCCAGGGAACATTATATCCGGACGTTATTGAATCCATATCTCCCTTGGGAGGCCCGTCGTCTGTCATCAAAAGTCACCATAATGTCGGCGGCTTACCCAAGAATATGAAATTTGAATTAGTAGAACCGTTTCGCGAATTATTTAAAGATGAAGTCCGCAGTATCGGCAAGCGCCTCGGCCTTCCGGATACGGTTCTTCACCGCCAGCCGTTCCCGGGACCGGGACTCGCGATCCGTATTCTCGGAGAAGTGACCAAAGAACGCCTGGAGATTTTACGGGAGACGGATGAACGCGTTTTGGATGAAATCAAAAAGGCCGGTCTTTATCAAGAGGTGTGGCAATCATTTGCTGTGCTGCTTCCGGTCAAGACCGTCGGTGTCATGGGAGACCAAAGGACTTACGAGAATGTTGTTGCCATCAGATGCGTCAGCAGTGTCGACGGCATGACAGCAGATTGGGTCCATCTCCCTTATGAACTTCTCGGGAAGATTTCTAACAGGATTATTAACGAAGTCTCCGGCGTCAATCGCGTTGTCTACGATATCAGTTCAAAACCTCCCGCGACGATTGAATGGGAATAAATGTACCACTGTGATTTTGTCCATCTTCACGTTCACACCCAATACAGCCTGTTGGATGGCGCCTGCCGCGTTAAAGAATTACTCCAAAAAGCTGCACAGTATAAAATGCCTGCCCTCGCTATCACCGACCATGGCAACATGTTCGGGGCTATCGATTTTTATCAAACCGCGATAAAGATGGGCGTTAAGCCTATCATCGGATGTGAGGCCTATCTTGCCCCGGGCAGCCGTTTTGCCAAAAGTTCGCGGGAGGCCAAGAATTCGCATTTGCTTTTGTTTGCCAAAGATGAGACCGGATACCGGAATCTTATGAAGCTTGTGTCGATAGGGTATCTCGAAGGATTTTATTACCGTCCCCGGATGGATAAAGAAATCCTGCAGAAATATTCACAAGGGCTGTTGAGTACCTCAGCCTGTTTGCGCGGGGAAGTTTCTTCCTATCTTCGACAAGGAGACCATAATGCTGCCCTGCGGGCCGCGGACGAATACCGTCAGATTTTCGGTAAGGAAAATTTTTATCTTGAGATAATGGATCACGGGATTGTGGATCAGAAAAAAGTGAATGAAGGATTGATCAAGGTTTCCAAAGAACTATCCATCCCTCTTGTTGTCACCAATGATGTCCATTATTTAGAACAGTCTCAGGCCAAGGCGCACGAGGCCCTTTTGTGCATTCAGACGCAAAGTACTCTCAGTGACCCTAACCGCATGCGGTTTTCAACGGACCAGTTTTATTTTAAAGACCCGGAGTTGATGAAAAAAGAATTCAGCTTTGTCCCGCAAGCCCTCAAAAATACCGTCGAGATTGCTGAGAAATGCAATCTGCAATTATCATTCGGCCAATATCATTTGCCGCATTATGAGCCTCCGGGAGGAGAGACAAAAGAAGGATTCTTAAAAGATCTTTGTCTTAAAGGGATGAAGAAACGTTACGGTGATATGACAGAAGAAATCAAAGAACGGCTCACCCATGAACTGACAACAATTAAGAAAATGGGATTCATCAGTTATTTCCTGATTGTCTGGGATTTTATCCATTATGCCCGGCAGAGAGGTATTCCTGTCGGCCCGGGACGGGGTTCGGCCGCGGGAAGTTTGGTGAGTTATTTGCTCGGCATAACTGATTTGGATCCGCTTAAATACGGTTTATTGTTTGAACGCTTTTTGAATCCTGAACGTATGGGGATGCCGGATATTGATATTGATTTTTGCTTTGAACGCCGGGGAGAGGTTATTGAGTATGTGACAAAAAAATACGGGAAGGATAACGTTGCCCAGATCATTACCTTTGGAACAATGCAGGCTAGGGCCGCGGTGCGCGACGTCGGGCGTGTTATGAGTGTTCCTTACGCGGACGTGGACAAGATTGCCAAAATGATCCCGGCAGAACTGGGCATAACGCTTAAAAAGGCTATTAAAGTTGAGCCGCAGCTGCGTGATTTGTATAAAAAAGATAAAATAGCCGCGGAAGTTATTGATACGGCACAGGTCCTGGAGGGTTTAAACCGGCATGCCTCGGTTCATGCCGCGGGTGTTGTTATCGGTGACCGGCCTTTAACCGAGTACGTTCCGCTGTTTAAGACAACAGACGATCAGGTCACCACGGGATTTTCCATGGACGGGATTGCCAAGATGGGTTTATTAAAGATGGACTTTTTGGGCTTGCGAACCCTGACGGTTGTTGACCATGCCGTCAAATGGATCAAGAAGATACATCATGTGGATATGGATATCAGTAAAATTCCGCTGGATGATCAAAAGACATTCCGACTTCTTGGGGCCGCGAAAAGTCTTGGTATTTTTCAGCTTGAAAGTACGGGGATGCGGGAGCTTTTGAAAAATGTCAATCCGACGCAATTTGAGGATCTTATCTCCATATTGGCGCTTTACCGTCCGGGTCCCATGGGAAGCGGCATGCTTGAGGATTTTACCAAGAGAAAAAAGGGAGAGGGCACGGTTAAATATCCTCACCCCAAGCTTGAACCCATATTAAAGGAAACGTTCGGGATTATTGTTTATCAGGAGCAGGTCATGCAGATGGCCAGTGCCCTGGCCGGTTTCAGTATGACGCAGGCGGACCATTTAAGACGCGCGATGAGCAAAAAGAAATCCAAGGTCATGGATACGATGCGAAAGACATTTGTCGAGGGGTGCCGTAAGACCAGTAAAATCAGAGAGCCGGAGGCTGATAAATTATTTGACCTCATCGATTATTTCTCCGGTTACGGATTCAACCGCAGTCACTCGGCAGCGTATGCCCTGATTTCTTATCAAACGGCTTATTTGAAAGCGAATTATCCGGTTGAATTTATGTGCTCACTTCTGACCAATGAAAAAGACAATACCGACAAGGTTGTTGAATATGTCAAAGAATGCGAGCAGATGGGGATTACGGTTTTGCCTCCGGACGTTAACGAAAGTATCACGCAATTCAGTGTGATTGATCAGAAGACCGTTCGTTTCGGCCTTTTGGCTGTGAAGAACATCGGGCAGGCAGCGATTGAATCCATCGTCGAGAATAGAAGTGCCCACGGGCCTTTTACCTCGCTCTATGATTTTTGTGAACGGCTTGATTCACGTTCGGTGAACCGCAAGGTTGTTGAGAGTTTGATAAAATGCGGGGCATTTGACAGCTTTAAGGTTTACCGCTCTCAACTGATGGCTATTGTGGACAAGGCTCTTTCCATGGGGGCCAGCGCCCAAAAAGAAAAGGTCTCGGGGCAGTTTTCATTTTTTGACATGGAAGAGGATCCGGGCGGATTTGACAAAGAATCCAAAGACCTGCCGGATATTAAAGAATGGCCTCAAAAGCAAATCCTGACCCATGAAAAGGAATTCCTGGGATTTTATATCAGCGGTCATCCTCTTGAACACTATCAGCTTGAGATTAAGGAATTCGCGGATTATACCACGAGAGATTTAAAGTCAGCAACGGACGGCCAGGAAGTGAGAATGGTGGGGATCATCAATGCGGTCAGATTGACCACCACGCGCAAGACAAACGAGCGCATGGCTATTGTCAAGATAGAGGATCTTAAGGGGGAGGTTGAAGCGGTTATCTTTCCGTCGACTTATCCGAAGGTCACCGGCATCCTTGTGGAAGGGGAAGTTGTGATTGTGACCGGACGCGTGAATTTCCGGGGTGATGCGGCTAATGTTGTTGTCGGAGATATTAAAAAGATTGATGAAGTTTACAAGTGCATTAAGACCATCCGGGTTGATCTTGCCGGGGTCAAGGAAGACGGTTTAAACCGGTTGCGCGAAAAATTGTCTCATTTCCCGGGCAAGACCCCTGTTTATTTAAATTTAGACACCCAATCCCAAAAAGGCGTCCAGATTCTCGTAAGTGAGGACCTCTTTGTAACCCCTTGTGATGTCCTGATGACTGATATCAAAGAAGTCGTGGGCGGCGATAAATTCTCCGTGACGTTGTGATGGGATTTTGCAGGCACCTGCCCAATTGACGGATATTCCCCTTTTTCAAAAAAATAAATTTCCTCGAGAGTCGTAACCATCCATACCGCAACAGGTTATAAATATCCCAAAGTTTTTTGGTGACCTGCCCTTGACAACCCCAAAATATATGGCATACTTTCACCAAATCATAGCCGGAAAACGCTTTCCTCGGAGGCAACACACAATGAATATCTATTTAGAGAAGAGACGCACATCTTTACCCTAT
>CBDUYP010000098.1:0-4413 GCA_965371485.1 uncultured bacterium | reverse complement strand
AAAATAACTCCTTTATGCTACAATACGGCTTTATTATTCCAGAAGAAAGGATATTCTATGAAAGCCACCGACATTCTTACAGAAGAACATCTTGTTATTAAAGCCATGCTGAAATGCTTAGATAAAATCATGACCGAGGCCGAGGAGAAAAAGAAGCTCAATTCGGATGCGGCAAAGACAGCTATTGATTTTTTTCGGGATTTTTCAGACCGCTGTCATCATTCAAAAGAAGAAGACCTGCTTTTTCCTGCTCTGGAAAAGAATGGGATCCCCCGTGAAGGCGGACCTCTCGGGGTTATGCTGATGGAGCACACCTCCGGCAGAAACCACATTAAAGAAATGACGGGTGCCGCAGAAAAGGCCTCGCAAGGAGATACAGATGCCTTAAACGTCTTTATCGAAAATGCAAAGGGCTACTGTTTTCTCCTCACCGATCACATTCAAAAAGAAGACCATTGCCTTTTTTCCATGGCCGATCAGGCCTTAAGCGATGAATCTAAAGATGCTCTCCTTAAAGACTTTCAAAGAATCGAGACCGAGGCCGGCGAGAAACGGCATGAACAATATATCCAAATCGCTCAAGACCTCTGCCGCCGATACAATGTCGAATTTCCAAGCGATGAGCAACTAAAAACAATCCATGCTGAATTTTTTATTTTAGTTGACTAAATATTAAAAATGTGCATAATAAGGATTGGGTAAACCAGAAAGAAGAAATCTTATGCCGTAAGGAATAGTATTTTTCTTACGGTTTTTTGTTTTCGGATGTCGTTGTTTACTCAAATTTTGTCGAAAGGAGGGTACAACAATGGCAAAAGGAACAGTTAAATGGTTTAACGACCAAAAAGGTTACGGTTTCATAACACCGGAAGATGGTAGCAAAGATTGTTTTGTTCATCACAATGCAATTCAGGGCGAAGGCTTCAAGTCTCTCAATGAGGGACAAACGGTTGAATTTGAAATCGAAGAGGGTCCTAAAGGTCCTCAAGCAACAAATGTCGTAAAGTCGTAACTTTCTCGACGCCCCGCCTCTGGCGGGGCGTCGGAATTGCTTTCTGCAAAAATCAACTACCCCGTCATAAAAAATATTACCCCTGCCACTGTGAAAACGATCAATAATAATAAATTGAATATTTTAAAATCTGTCTTCGGATATGATACATTTCGACCTCTGCAGGAAGAATGTATCGATTCGGTTCTTAATAAACGGGATACGGTACTCATTATGCCGACCGGTGGAGGGAAGTCTTTATGTTACCAAATCCCGGCACTGATGCTTCCCGGATTAACGGTTGTGATCTCACCGTTAATTTCCTTAATGAAAGATCAGGTCAATCAGCTAAAAGCGTTAGGCGTCGAGGCGGAAGTCTTAAATAGTTCATTGTCCTGGGAGGAGTATGATACAAACAAAATGCTTATCCGGTCAGGCCGGACCAAGTTGCTTTTTGTCGCTCCGGAAACCCTGTTTAAACCGGATATTTTAGAGATGTTAGATTGTGCCAAAGTTGACTGCATCACCATTGATGAGGCGCATTGTATTTCGGAATGGGGTCATGACTTTCGTCCGGAATATCGCCGGATTAAGGATATTCGCAGTCAATTTCCAGGCGCGGCCTATCTCGCTGTCACAGCCACCGCAACAACACGTGTGCGTGCGGACATCATCGCGAATCTGGATTTAAAAAATCCTGTTGAGTTAATGGCGAGCTTTAATCGCGATAATTTATTTTATGAAGTGATCCCTAAAAGCCGCGCGACCGATCAGACTCTTGATTTTTTAGACCAATTTAAAGATCAGAGCGGTATTATTTATTGTTTTTCCCGTAAACAGGTTGACACCTTAACGGCAGATCTTAATGAATTTGGATTTAAGGCGCTTGCCTATCACGCCGGCTTACCTAATGATGTGCGCCATAAAAATCAGGAACTATTTATCCGGGATGATGTGCCCATTATTGTCGCTACGATTGCCTTTGGCATGGGTATTAATAAACCGAATGTCCGCTTTGTCATCCACTATGATTTACCCAAAAATTTAGAATCCTACTATCAAGAAACAGGCCGGGCCGGACGCGACGGGCTGCCGGCGCATTGCCTCTTACTTTTTTCTCCGGGCGATATCGCCAAGATTCGCTATTTTATTGATCAAAAACCGGATGAAACACAAAAACGGGTAGCGCAAAACCATTTGAATGCTATGGTCGGGTTCGCCGAAAGCCCTCAATGCCGGCGGATACCATTAATCAGATATTTTGGTGAGGATTACAACGTTGAAAATTGCGGGTTATGCGATACTTGTATTAATCCTAAGAAACCCACCGTTAATTTAACCGTAGAGGCGGTAAAATTCTTTCAATGCATCAGTGAAACCGAAGAGCGGTTCGGGGCTATGCATGTTATCAATGTCCTGCGCGGCAGCCAGGTGGAGAAAGTTCTTAATTACCGTCATGATGAATGTCGTATTTATGGCGCGGGCCGTCACTTATCTGTGCGGCAGTGGCAATATTTGGTACGCCAATTTCTTTCTCAAAATGTGCTTAACAAGGAAGAGAAGTATGGGGTCTTAAGTCTTAACCGACAGTCTTATGAAATTCTAAGTGATAAGAGAACATTCGAAGGATTCCCACCGCCGGCGGATAAGGCCAAATTAACGTCCACGAAACGCATGACATCCACGAATTATGACAAGTCACTTTTCGACGTATTAAGGGCAAAACGCAAAGAATTGGCTGACCGAAAAGGCGTGCCCCCGTATGTCATCTTTTCCGATAAATCTCTCGTTGATATGTGTCAGCGGCTGCCCAAAGATAAAAATGAATTCGCGCAAATATTCGGCGTTGGTGAACAAAAATTAAAAAAGTTCGGTGATATCTTCATCGATCTTATTAACCGCAACACGTAGCCTATTTTCCCGCACTTGCCAGCATATCTTCCGCATGACTTACTGAGATGTCGCTCTTTTTAGAACCGCTCATCATCTCGGCAAGTTCTAAAACCCTAGCCTTGGCATCAAGCCGTTCAATTTTTGTCATGGTTCGCCCGGCTGTAACCGCTTTAATAACCTTAAAATGCGAATCCGCGAACGATGCAATTTGAGGCAAATGCGTAATCAAAATCACTTGTCTGTTTTGTGAGAGCTCTTTAAGCTTGGTCCCGACAATGGTTCCCAAACGCCCGCCGATTTGAGCATCAATCTCATCAAAAATTAAAACCGGAATAGGATCGACTTTTGTTAAGGCTTTTTTAAGCGCTAACATAACCCTGGCAGCCTCTCCGGAGGAAACAATCTCTGATAAAGGTTTTAAATCCTCACCGGCATTGGGACTGATGTAAAAGACAACCTTGTCCTGCCCTGCGGCGTGAAAAGTGCCTGTTGAAATGCGCGCCTCAAAAGCCACGTGTTTAATCCCCAGGTCCTTAAGTTCCTTCTCAATGGTTTCCTTCAGTACAAGGGCCGTTCTCTTGCGTGCCTGCGTTAATCCCTTAGCCCGTTTCTTTAATTCCTTTTCTTTTTCATGAATTTTTTTATTTAATTCCGAGTCATTGTGCTCCAGATCAATGAGCAGATCATACTTTTCCTTGGCCTGGGCATAAAATTCCTGAGCCTCTTTGATCGTCGGGCCGTATTTTCGCTTAATGTTTTCATAAAGATCATACTTCCGATTGATTTCGCGGGCCTCCTCCGGCTGAAAGGAGAGGCTGTCTAAATAGTCCCTCAAATCCGCAACAAGTTGATCACTGTTCTCCTGAATCGTTGTAAGATATTCCCCGAGGTTTGTCGTCTTATCGTCAATCTGATTCAACATTTTCATTGCACTAAAGGCTTTCTGGATCATATCCGAAAGGCCGGCTTCCTGATTTTCAAAAAGTTGTATCAATGAGGCCCCGCATTCATGAAGTTTTTCGGCATTATTGATTCTCGTCTGAGCCTGACACGTTTCTTCATAGGTGTCTTCATCAAGGGGGATTTGGGAAAGTTCTTTAATTTGATGTTCCCAGAGGCTCAGATCCCGCTCGCGGGAATGAGACATTTCCTGCAAATTTTTTAAACGTTCGTTTAAGTGAACGTATTCCCGGTATTGTCCAAGGTATTCTTCTTTTAAACAGCCAAAGGCAGCCTTGGCCTTGCCGCTCTCCCGAGGCACTAATTGGTCCAAAAGTCCCATATGAAATTCTTCGGATAAAAGCATTTGATGATCATGCGGTCCGTGAAAATCAATGAGGTGATTACCGAGAATTTTCAACTGAGAAACCGTAACAGAAAATCCGTTTATTTTAATTTTACTGCGGCCGTCAGCGAGAAGCTGTCTGTGAACAATTAAGATAGAATCTTCATCCGAAAAGAAATCACGGAAATCCTCATGCTCCCGCAAACGGGGATCTTTCAATTCAAATACAGCTTCAATGATACAG
>CBDUYP010000097.1:0-4445 GCA_965371485.1 uncultured bacterium | reverse complement strand
TGAACTGATGTGGCCGGATCATCCTTTGGGAAAGAAATTGACAGGCACCCCGGAGTCGGTCTCCCTCATGACACAGCAAGACTTAAGTGCGTTTCACGCCCGCCATTATACACCGGGCAATATTGCTGTGGCTGCCTGCGGCAATATCAAACATCAGGATTTTGTTCATCATGTTAAAACAAAATTAGAGAAAATTCCCGGGGGTGAGGTGATTGATTTCATGCAAGCCGGTGCTTTTCAAAACCGCCCGAAGGTTAAATTTTTCCGGAAAGATATTGAACAAATGCATTTGGCCCTCGGGATGCCGGGATTGGAAGATGATCATGAGGACAAATATGTTCTCAATCTCCTGCATATTATTCTCGGCGGAAATATGTCAAGCCGGCTTTTTGACGAGGTCAGGGAAAAAAGAGGGCTGGCGTATTCGATATCCAGTTCTGTTAAAGCGTTAAGCGATACGGGCATGTTTATGGTCCGTGCCGGTGTGGATAATAACAAGATCGTTAAGGCTGTTGAGCTTATATTGCAGGAATTGATGAAGATAAAAAAGAAAGGGATTTTAAAAGGTGAGTTTACGCGCGCCAAGGATTATTATTTAGGCCAGGTTCTCCTAGGGTTAGAAGAGACCCTGGACCATATGTTATGGATCGGTGAGTCCGTGATAAGCCGCGACCGGATGCGGACATTAGACGAAGTCATCAAGGGTGTCAAAAAGGTTAAAATGGACGACATCATGCGTATTGCCAAGAACATTCTGAAGGAAAATCGTTTCAACCTCGCCATCGTCGGCCCGTTGACCGACCCCCAGGAAAAACAGCTGCGAAGGGTGATGGGGTGCAAACCCTGATATCTTTTTGCCCTTTTTAAGTCTCCGCAGGAAACCGCTTATCCTTGAATACGTTACCGCTCTCTAGCGAAATTTAACATGGATACATTCCCTCTTATCGTATATAAATCTGCCTATGATGCTCTTATTCATGCCGGCAATGCCTTAATACGGCATCATGGATATCGGCCAACAACAAAATATACACATGCGACAATCACCGAGTGTGTTGCCCGAATACTCGGCAGAGAATATGGCGATTTAGTGAGAAGTTTCAAGCGCATGCGCCGCAAAAGACATCCCTTGCAATATGATGCCGTGTTTTCCGAATCGCGAGAAGAGGTCAGAAAAAGTATTAGTAAATCAGAAAAGCTGACAAAACATATCGCGAAATATATACGGATAACTCCTGACACGCAGCGTTTATTTTAAACGATATGAAATACCCTTGCCTTTTATGGGCAGCTCCTGTATGATGTCTTATATAATACTTATATAGGAGAACGAAAGAATGTTGAACGCAATGAAAGCCAAGCGCAAGCTGTTTAAGATCGGGGGATACACGTACATTGTCACCCTGCCCAAGGAATGGGTGAAGGAACTCAAGTGGCGGTCCAAACAGATGGTGGAGTTGCAGCTGCGGAAAGATTCGATTGTTGTCAGGGATTACAAGAATTCCTAAAGACTCCTGGGAACAGATTAGAGAGGGGGCACACATGCTTAAGACCAATGTTTTATCCGAAACGCGTTACGCGCGGCTTGTGCGCGACATCCGCGCGCTTGTGGATGAGGGCAGGGAAAAAGCACAGCAGGCTGTCCGCCGGGAATTGGCTGTCACCTACTGGGGGATCGGCAAACGGATTACACAAGAGGGCCTGACGGAAAGAGGTGGTTACGGGGATGCGGTCTTGACAGATTTGTCTGTTTCGCTCGGAATGCATGTGACCACATTAACACGCTGTATTTCTTTTTTTCGGGCTTACAATGATGCTCCTCGGAGCATCAATCTAACATGGTCGCATTACAAGCATCTCATTCCGCTTTCTGATCAAAAGGAAAGGGCGTGGTACGAGAATCTCGTTGAGGTCAGGGGATTAAACCGCGATCAATTGGCCCGGGCGATCCAGAATGACCGCTACGCACAGAGCCGGGGATCATTGGGCGCGCTAAAGGTTTCAGAAAAACTCAAGCGTCCCCTTAAGGCCACCTACATTTACAAGGCGTGGGTGAAGAGGGTGATTGACGGGGACACGCTTCTTCTGCACGTTGATTTGGGTTTTCAGGTTTTAAAGATTCAGCGGGTCCGCCTGGCCGTGATCGACACCGAACCTTTGGACACTCCCGGTGGGCACAAGGCGTACCGGTACGTGCGGGATCAGATGGCAAAGGTTGATTTTGTCATGGTTAAGACGAATAAGATTGATATTTACGGACGCTACGTCGGACATGTGTTTTATTCCCTGACACAACGGGATAAGGCCGGGATTTTTGAGCAGGGGAAATATTTGAACCAGGAATTATTGGATAAAGGGCTGGCCCGGTTGCTGTGAATTGAGTGCAAAAAGTCTTTTTTGAATTGACAAGGGGTTTAATATCGGGTAAACTCATTTCAACATTTAACATTTTAACAATTAACTTTAATCAGGAGGGCATGCATGGACGAATTATCTTTCTACGATGTCAAAAGCAAGAAGAAGTTTATCGCTACCGAATATGATGTCCGCCAGAAGGCGGGAAGATTTTTTGCCGTGACGAAATCCAAGTGCGGTCCGCATGAATGCTGGCGTGTTTTGGGAAAAGACCAAGCCGCGAAGTTAAAGAAGAAGTAGGAACCTGCCATTATTAAAAAGGCACCGGTAACATCTCTCGCGTTAGCCAAGGCCATCGCAGGGTTTGCAGCGGATAAGAAGGCAGAAGATATTGTTCTCTTGGATATGCGCAAGGTTGCAAATTTCTGCGATTATTTTCTTCTTTGCTCAGGAAACAGTGACAGGCATGTACGGGCGGTTGCCCTTGGTATTGATGAGGGCGTCACTCAGTTTGGGGGCAAAATCGGCCGCAAGCAGGGTATTAAGGATGGGCGCTGGGTCCTGCTGGATTTGGGCAATGTTGTGGCGCACATTTTTGACAGTGAAGCAAGAGAGTTTTATGGTTTAGAGCATCTTTGGCAGGAAGCCAGGAAAGTTAACCTGTAGTTGCGAGTGAAGCGAGTTTATTTTAGATGTTATCCGAGATCAGGGAGCAACTGCAGGATTCCGTTGAAGCATCGCTTAAAAAGGTTTTTCCATCCTCTTGTAAATTTCCTTCCGTTGATCTCGAGGTTCCCAATGACAAGAATCACGGGGATTTCTCGAGTAATATCGCTTTAAAATCCGCTAAAATATTAAAAAAATCTCCGGTCTCATTGGCCGGGGAGTTTTGTGCCGTGATTGAACAAGGGCTTAAAACGTCTCCTTTAAAGAAAAAAATTGAGAAGGTCGATGTCAAGGCTCCCGGGTTTATTAATTTTTATTTATCCGTTGACGCGGTTTACGATATTTTGCAGCAGGTCTTTGAGCAAAGGGATAACTTCGGGAAGTCCTCGTTCGGCAAAAAGAAAAAAGTGCAGATCGAGTTTGTCAGCGCCAATCCCACCGGACCTTTAAGCGTGGCCCATGCCCGGCAGGCGGTTGTGGGAGACGCTCTCGCCAATATCCTCACGCGTGTCGGATTTGACGTGCAAAAAGAATATTACGTTAATGATGAAGGAAATCAGATTCATCTTCTCGGCCGGTCAATCGCATGCCGGGCTTTGGAACATCTGGGCGGGGCGCCTGCCTTTCCCGAAGACGGATATCAGGGCGATTACATAAAGGACATCGCGCTGCGATTCATGGAAGACAAGGGGATTAAGACAAAAGAGCAGCTTAAAGCAAAGACACCGGAAGAGTTTTGTGCATACGGAGTCAAGTATCTGTTAGATGTTATTAAAGCGGATTTATCTGATTTCGGTGTGCATTTTGACGTGTGGGCCCACCAAAGCGAGATTGCCACCGAGGATCGTATTCAATCTCTTCTCGATTCTTTTAAGAAAAAAGGGTGTCTTTACGAAAAAGACGGGGCGTTGTGGTTTCGATCCACGGATGCCGGGGATGACAAGGATCGCGTCGTAAAAAAAAGCGACGGCACCTACACGTATCTGACACCGGACATGGTGTACCATCAGGATAAGTTTGCGCGTGGATTTAAAAAAGTTGTCAATATCTGGGGCCCGGACCATCATGGATACATCCCGCGGTTAAAAGCCGCGGTAAAAGCGCTCGCCCCGGCGGCGGCAGAGAAGGACAAAGACGTGCTGCAGGTCTTGATCGTTCAATTGGCCACGATTTACAGGGAAGGGAAACCTGTTTCCATGTCCACGCGGCGCGGCCAGTACATTTCTTTGCGTGAGGTGATCGATGAGGTCGGTGTTGACGCGGCCAGGTTCTTTTTTCTCATGCGCCACATCAACATTCACCTGGATTTTGATTTAGAGTTGGCTAAAAAAGAAACTTCGGAGAATCCTGTTTATTACATCCAGTATGCTCATGCCCGTATCCACAGTATTGTGAAAAAAGCCGGCGAGGCGGGTTTAAGTTCA
>CBDUYP010000096.1:0-4450 GCA_965371485.1 uncultured bacterium | reverse complement strand
CCAGCCCTGTTGATTATTTGAATTATCCGATCCCCACGCTTAAAGTCGGTTCCCTGGGAACACATAACACCTTAGGGCTGGCCAAGCGGAAAAAGGCACGGTATTTATTGGCTTCAACCTCGGAAGTTTACGGGGATCCGCAGGAACATCCGCAAAAAGAGACATATTGGGGACATGTCAATCCTATCGGACCGCGAGGAGTTTATGATGAGGCCAAACGTTTTGCCGAGGCCATGACCATGGCCTATCATCGTTATCATAAATTAGATACCCGGATTGTCAGGATTTTTAATACCTATGGTCCGCGCATGTGTATTAATGACGGTCGCGTGGTTCCTAACTTTATTTATCAGGCATTGCGCAAGAAACCTTTAACGGTTTACGGCAACGGACGGCAGACGCGCTCTTTTTGCTATTATTCCGATTTGATCGAAGGGATTGTGCGGTTGCTTCACGCGAAGATTTACACTCCTGTCAATATCGGCAATCCGGACGAATTCACCATCATGCAATTTGCAAAAATGGTTATAAAATTATCAGGGACAAAATCCAGGATCTGTTATAAACCTCTCCCTGTTGATGATCCGAAGCAGCGCCGTCCGAATATTACCCTGGCAAGGCGGCATTTGAAATGGTCCCCGGATGTGAAATTGAAAGATGGGTTAAGCGAGACAATCCAATGGTTTTCAAAAAAAAGAAATATGTAATATGGAACATTTGGAAGAAGATACAGCGATGATAACCAAGGAATATCTGGAAGATTTCGAGAAAGAAATTGCTGATATTTTTGCCACGGGAAAAATCCGGGCGCCGGTCCATCTGCGCGCGGGCCGGGAAC
Organism: uncultured bacterium; assembly: GCA_965371485.1. Classification (GTDB taxonomy): domain Bacteria; phylum Omnitrophota; class Gorgyraeia; order Zapsychrales; family JANLHA01; genus CBDUYP01. The sequence goes on along the minus strand of CBDUYP010000096.1, from coordinate 3,612 downwards.
AAAATCTTATCGATATATTTCAGGAAAACAAGATAGGCGATGACGATTATGTCTTTGGGTTTTGGGATGCCCATGAGTTGGCTCTGCTCAAAGGAGTTCCCCGCCAAGACGTCCGGCAGGCCATTCTCGACGGGCGAAGTATTTCTTTATGCTTTCCGGAATACAAGGTTCTCTGCTCGGGGATTGTCGGAAGCCTCATGGGGACAGCTGTCGGGGCTGGATGGTCTTTAAAACACCAAAATAAAAAAGGAAGGGTGTTCCTTTTTTGCGGGGATATGTCAGCGGAGACAGGGATATTTCATGAGTCGGTCAAATATGCCGTCAACTTTGATCTGCCTGTCACGTTTGTTGTTTGTGATAATGGGTTGAGTGTCATGACCGATACCCGGGACGTTTGGGGATGTCCTGACCCCTGGTTTAAGGGGACGAAGTTTGAGAAAAAGATTATTTATTTTAAGTATAAAAATGGTTTTCCCCATTCGGGCCTGGGAAAACTGATTAAATTTTAAATCCCCCCTAGCCCCCCTTTGAAAAAGGGGGGTTGGGGGGATTTGAGGAGAACGTCATGAAGTATTTTGATGAACTGAAAAGAACCATGGAATGGATCGCCGAACAGCCCAAGACAATATTCGTCGGGCAGACCGTGGCCGGGCCGGGGACGTTTATGTATCAAACATTGCGTGATGTCTCCCCGGAGAAAACGCTTGAGATGCCGATTAATGAAAGTTTTCAGATGCAGTTTACGATAGGACTTGCCCTGGAGGGGTATGTGCCGGTATCCGTCTATCCCCGTCAGAATTTTTTGCTCTTGGCCACATCCGATATGGTGAATATGCTGGATAAGATTCCGGCTCTTACCGCCGGGCAGGTGTCCCCGCGGATTCTTATCCGGGTCGCGGCAGGTCCTTATAAACCGGTTCATCCCGGGCATCAGCATGTGGGAAATTTTATTGAGGGCTTTCGAAAGATGTTCAGTTGGATCGATGTGGTTGAACTGCATGAACCCCAAGAAATATTCCCCGCCTATCAACATGCGCTCGAGCGTGTCGACAGAAAAGCCACGCTTCTCATTGAGCATGGAAATTCTTACAGCGAGAAATAGATGAACAGAGAATCAAAAATCCTCATCGTCGGTCACGATGATATTATTGAGAATTCCCTTTTTACCCATCTTAAGGACAACGGATTTTTTCATGTTTATTCCTCATCGCAAACGCCTCTGAACGTGTTTGATCAAAAAGAGGTCCAGGAATTCTTCAGTGCGCGAAAGCCGGAATATGTTTTCTTAGGTTCGACGCGTTCCGGCGGGATAGAGGTGAATCAAAGGCAGGGGGCGGAGTTTATCTACAGCAATCTGATGAGCCAGAACAATATCATTCATGCCTCTTACGAACACGGCGTTAAAAAAGTGCTTTTTTTTGCCAGTTCATGTATTTACCCTCAAAAAAGCCCTCAGCCGATCAGGGAAGAATATCTCCTGGCCGCGCCTCTGGAACCGACGAGTGAGCCGTATGCCATTGCCAAGATCGCCGGGGTTAAGATGTGCCAGGCGTACCAAAAACAATACGGGTTTAAGGCAATCGTTATGATCCCGGCCACGATTTACGGCCCTGGAAGTAACGTGGATATCAACGCTGCCCATGTTCTGGGCGCCTTGCTCGGAAAATTTCACGAGGCCGTAAAGAACAATGAAAAACAGGTCATTGTCTGGGGAACAGGGAACCCGCGCCGGGAATTCCTGTTTGTTGAGGATTTTCTTAAGGCAGCCCTTTTTTTAATGGACAACTATGATGAATCTGATGTGATCAATGTCGGCTGCGGCCGGGATATTACGATTAAAGACCTGGCAGGCCTGATTGCGTCAGCAACCGGATTTAAAGGGAAGATCGTGTTTGACGATTCCAAACCCGACGGAGCAGCGCGAAAATGGCTGGATAATAGCCGGATAAGACGGTTAGGGTGGAGACCGAAAATTGATCTTAAAGAGGGAATCGCAAAGACGTATCAATGGTATAAGGGAGAGTAAAGAGATGAAAATTTTAGTCACCGGAGGGGCTGGGTATATCGGTTCTGTATTGGTTCCGACGCTTTTAAAAGAAGGGTATGAAGTAACGGTTCTGGATAATTTTATGTATCATCAGACCTCGTTGCTGGATTGCTGTCATGATCCAAAGCTTAACATCATCCGGGGTGATACGCGAGATAAGAGTTTGATGGCAAAACTTTTAAAAGAAGTTGATGCTGTCTTTCCGCTGGCCTGTTTGACCGGCGCCCCTCTTTGCGCGCAGGATCCTGCCGGGGCAGAGTCGATTCTTCTGGGCGCCGTTAAAATGATTTTGGAATTACGCCATAAGGATCAAATGGTTATCTTCCCGACAACCAACAGCGGGTACGGTGTCGGGCAGGATGGGAAATTTTGTACGGAAGAAACCCCTTTAAATCCCATATCCCTTTACGGGCGTTTAAAGGTTGATGCCGAGAAGGCGATTCTTGATGACGGCGGTATCACCTTAAGGTTAGCCACGGCTTTTGGCATCAGCCCGCGTATGCGTTTGGACTTATTGGTCAATGATTTTACATATCGCGCGGTGTATGACCGCTTTATCGTTCTTTTTGAGGCCCACTTTAAAAGGAATTTTATTCATGTGCGCGACATAACCAAAGCCTTTATTCACAGTTTAAAGAATTTTGACAAGATGAAAAGTGAACCCTACAACGTGGGCCTGAGCGATGCCAATCTGAGCAAGAGGGAACTGTGTGAGGAGATCAAGCGCCAGGTCGCTGAGTTTTATTTTGTCGAAGCAAAAATCGGTGAGGATCCGGATAAGCGTGACTACATCGTCAGCAATGAAAAAATCGAGAAGACCGGCTTTAAACCCAATGTCTCCCTGTCAGCCGGCATCAATGAGCTCATCAAAGGCTATAAAATCATCAAGCGCACCCAATATGCGAATGTGTAAATCGGCTTTCTCTGGATTTGAGGAAAGCCGATTTACCAGACGTCTTCTTTCGGTTTTTCCAGAATTTCTTTAATCAATTCGGGGCTTTGTTTTATCGCAAAATAACAGCCGGCACAAACGGGTTTTTTTGTTTTGTATGTCATAATCAGAAGGTCCTCCAGGTCGAGTTCCTCAAACTCCTCAGGGGGATCTTTCATACATTCAAAGAATTCCGCACGGATTTTGTCCGGGTTTTTGTTGCAAAACCAGCACCTATCATCCTTGATATCCTGAATCTTTTTTAAATATTCTCTGAATTTATCAGAGGTATTCTCATTGCCCATATATCCCACCTCTCTCCTTAAAGTATAGCATAAAAAAGGGAGTGCATATTCTGAAATCGTTTTGACAAAAAAGGGCTGGAACCCTATAATATAGTTTCATATATCTATTAATAATAATATAAATTTAAACAATAGGGAAATCGCCCAGGCAATTAGATATGGTGCAATAAAAGATAATAGATATCCTGGCTTCCCTCCAGATCCAGATCCAAATGAATGGAATAGTGAAATTGGTTTTGGAAGACTTGATGCATATTTTGCATTAATGGCACTTTACGAAGTACCTCAAATGCCTATACGCGTCTTGTATATGCAACGAGGAACCCACC
>CBDUYP010000095.1:0-4456 GCA_965371485.1 uncultured bacterium | reverse complement strand
AAAGAGCTGTTTGTTTAAACTGTATCGACGGACGCACACAGATACCCGTCATCCATTGGATTAAGGATAACTATAACGCAGGCTACGTGGATATGATTACTGAGCCGGGGATGGACGGCCATTTAGCTGACGCGAATAATACTATTGAGGATATCAACAGAAAGTTAAGGATTTCCATAGAAAAGAATCATGCGTCGATGATTTTCGTTGTCGGTCATTACGACTGCAAAGGAAATCCTGTCAGTGACTCCCTTCATAAAACCCATATCCAATCAGCCGTTACCCGTCTTAAAAAGGAATTCTCAGGTGCGGATATCCTGGGGCTTTGGGTTAATGAAGAATGGAAAGTGGATGTTTTATAGGAATAAATAAAAACATGGAAAAATTAATAGCTTATTTTTCGAAGCGCCACCTGTTGACCAACATGATTATGCTGGTCGTTTTTGTTGGTGGTATCTTTTCGTGGAATCAAACAAGAAAAGAAGAGTGGCCTGATATCACGTTTGATAATGTCCGCGTTTCTGTCCGCTATCCAGGCGCATCGGCTGAAGACGTCGAATATTTTGTGACCAAACCTATTGAAGAAGAAGTCCGCGGACTTGATGGTGTCTATCGTGTAACAAGCACATCAAGCATCGGCCAGGCGAATGTCAATGTTGAGCTGGAACAGAATTATCCCAATGTTAATGAAGCTATTACAGAAATCCGCAATGCTGTCTTGGGCGTTGATCTGCCCGCGGAAGTCATTGACGATCCCAATGTCCGTGTTTTCCGGTCTTCTAAAAAGGCCATACTGGACATTGCCCTCTATGATGAAAATGTTCACTTATTAGATGCCGAGAAAAGACGTAATCTTCAGAGATACGCCTTTGCTCTTGAAAGTCAACTCCTTAATCTTTCCGAAGTTAACAGCGTTAATAAACGGGGATATCTTCAGGAAGAAATTCAAGTCAAAGCCTATCCCCAGAGGCTGCTTAAGTATGAATTGTCGTTTAATACGGTCATGAAGGAAATTAAAGACAATCATATCCGAAAGCCGGCAGGAACGATAGAAACAAAAAAGGAGCCGAAAGTAACCGTTTTGTCAGAATTAAATTCTGCGAAGAAACTGAATGACCTGATTATCCAGGGAGGATTTGAGGGGAATGTCATCAGATTGGGGGAGACGGCAGAAATTGTCGAGGGTTATGAAAAGAACAAGCAAATCATCAAAGTCAACGGCCATGAAGCGGTGATGTTTAGCGTCGTTAAAAATGGATCGTCGGGGATATTGGAATCCCTGGATGCTGTCACAAAGACAGCCGATCAGTTTAGAAGGAATAATCTCGAAGGAACGTCTATCGCACTGACTCTCCTTGATGATGAATCGATCGACATCCGGAATCGATTAAAGATAATCAGTACGAATGGGACGATCGGCTTTATTCTTATTCTTATCGCGTTATTTGTATTTCTCAATAAGCGTTCGGGCGTTTGGGTGGCTATGGGAATTCCGTTTACCTTTTGTTTTACGATGCTCTTTGCCTCGGTTTTGGGGCAAACCATCAATGGGATGACATTGGCAGCGATCATTATTGTGATGGGAATCGTTGTTGATGACGCCATTGTCGTCGCGGAAAATATAACCCGCCTTCAGCACCGGGGAATGAAGCATGACGAGGCCGTTATCAAGGGCACGTCTTTTGTGTTGCTGCCTATTGTTGCCAGTATTGTGACGACATGTATCGCGTTTATCCCCTTGTATTTTTTTAAAGGCCATTTCGGTAATTTTGTTAAATACATTCCTTTGATAGTCTTTCTGATGTTAGGGGCAAGTTTTCTGGAGTCGATATTGATTTTGCCCGGGCACATGGACTTGAAATTGCCGTTTTTGGATAAATTCCGCAGCCGGAAAACAAAAGATAAAGGAAATGGTTACGGGCATTGGTTTGATAAAATTGAAGATAAGTATGGAAAGCTTCTTGAAAAATTACTGCCGAAGAAAAAAGTCATTCTCGCATTTTTCGCGGCCTTGCTTGTCCTAGCCGTAATTTTATCCTCAACATTCATGAAATTTGTTTTGTTTCCGCATGAAGAAACACGGGATGTTGTCCTTTCCGGCAGCGCTATGCCGGGCGCTGACAGGTTTGAGACCGCTAAGTTGACCAGGCAGATCGAAGATGTCCTGGCCCCTTATTTGGGAAAAGAGGTTGTCGGTTCCCGCACCCAGATTGCCCGCAGCCGTCGTGGGGGAGCTGTTGAAGAGAATAAATTCCGTATGATTATTGAGATTGTCCCCAAGGAAAAACGGAGGAAAAGTGCCGACCAGCTTATTAAAGAATTCAAGAAACCGATTAAGGAACTCAAGGGTTTTCAAGAGGTCATGTTTCAAAAAAGCCGTTGGGGACAAAGTTCCGGAAGCCCTATCGAATTGATCGTACAGCAAAATGATGACGCGCTGCGGGATATCATCGTTAAAGGCCTGGTGAAGACGATGCAAGAGCATTCTGCTCTTGAGCATGTTGAAGCCGATGAGGGTCTTCGTGTCCCTGAATATAAAGTAGATATCGACCGAGAGAAAATTAAAAGATTATCCATTAATCCTGTTGATATCGCTTCTACGTTCCGGGCCGCCCTGGAGGGGACCGTTCTTTATGAATTTTCAAATGGGGATGAAGATGTGCAGGTCCGCTTTACAATCGTTGATGAAGCTAAAGATGATATCGAAAAAGTATTAGACCTTCCTGTTGAAAATAAAGGGAACTATCTGGTCCCGATGCGAGATGTCGTTCATGTCAAAGAGGTTGTTGCTCCTAACGCGATTGTCCGGCAGGATTTAAAACGCACAACATTAATTGACGCGGATATGGTTAAAGGTGCAAGAGTGACGCCCGTCGAGGTGGCGGAATATTTTGAGGCCGACATATTCCCCGGAATTCTTAAGAAATACCCGACGACAACCCTTTCCTTTGGAGGGGAAGTCCAGGATACAAGAGAATCAAAGAGTGATTTGATCAATGCCGTGATATTGGTAATTCTTCTTATATTTATTATTTTAGCGCTTTTATTCAATTCCCTGGTTAAACCGTTGATGATCATGTTAGCCATTCCTTTCGGTGTTGTCGGTATTGTCCTGGCATTTTTACTTCATGGAAAAGTATTGTTCGGGTTTTACGCAGCCATTGGCGCTTTAGGCCTCGCGGGAGTTGTTATCAATGATGCGATCATTATGTTAGTCAAATTGGATAAGGAATATGATAATAAGAAGAGTAGGGAAGAATCGTCGCGTCAGATTGCCGGGATTGCCCAAACACGTTTGCGCGCGGTTATATTGACAACGTTAACTACAGTCGTCGGTGTATTACCGACGGCTTATGGCCTTGCCGGATATGACGCTATGCTTGCTGAAATGATGCTGTCTTTGGCGTGGGGGCTCGTGTTTGGGACAGTGATTACTCTGTTGCTCGTTCCTTGTGTCTATGGGTTAGAGAAAGATCTGAAATTCAGATATTCCAGGGCTGTCTAAAATGAAAAATATAAAAATTTATCTGCTCATGGTTTTGTGCCTGTTCATGGTGTCGAGTGGCGCGGCACAATTATCAGAGGATTCCGTGAAGGATTCTGATAATGGCCGGATGATAACCATGGAAGAATTTATTAAGCGGGCAACTGAAAATGATACGGAATTCGAAGAAATTCTCATTGATGAGTTGCCATTGCAGTATCGAAAAGACTTAAACTTGCCGGCGCGGGATATCGTCCTGGAAGTCAAAGGACTATATGATTTATTTTTAGGCCAGAGCAGGGAAGAGCCGGAAGCTACGGTTTCTTTAAGCAAGCTGTTTCCTTACTCGGGGACAGAGTTAACGGCAGAGTATAAGTCCACCCCTTCATTCACTTCGACGGTGAATAGTTCGGAGTTTACCTTTACCATATCCCAGCCTGTCGCGGAAAATGCCTTTGGTAAGGCAACGCGGTTGAGGGATAAAATTATCGGTGTGGAAATAGACGTGATCAAACATCAGGTGGCCGAAGCCTATGAGGATTATTTGGCGGTGATAATGGTCGTGTATTTGGATTGGTATGAGTCTTATGAGAATTTAAAAATCGGGGAATCTTCCTATGAAGAAAATTTAAAATTGATGGATAATATAAAGAAAAGACAAAAATCAAGCATCGCGTTGCCCATTGACGTGAACAAAATACATTTACAGGTCTTGGCTAAGAGGGAGGCATGGGTTGATCTTCAGGAAAAATATCAGAACGCGTTGAATTTTATAAAAAACAACAAGAGATGATGACCAAAGTTGTGGCAGGCAGTGATGTGGTGATTACAACGGCTGCCATACCGGGTAAAAAGGCGCCGATTCTTATTACGTCTGCCATGGTCGATCATATGAGAGCCGGTTCTGTGATCATAGATTTGGCGGCCGAACGAGGGGGAAATTGTGAGGTCACCAAACCGGGGGAGACTGTG
>CBDUYP010000094.1:0-4636 GCA_965371485.1 uncultured bacterium | reverse complement strand
TATCATGTTTAATTCAGGGATGTATGATTCTACTTATGTCAGGGATCTTATGATTTTGCCACCGGCTCAAATTTCTATAGGTGATACGATGGAAATTGTAATGAAGAGGTTTGAAGAGACAGGTGCATGGAACCTGCCTGTTACAGAGGATAGAAAATATATCGGGTTTATTTCAAAATCAAAAATATTTACAGCATACAGGGAACTTTTAATCCAGGTATCGGAGGATTAAAAAAAAACACCGGAGAGCCTCCGGTGTTAAATAATTTTCCCCCTCCAAAATTACTTGAGATGCTTGCGCTTATTGAGAAAGACGTGGGGAGAGAGGGGAAATGGCCGGAGAAATTTGTTTACAGCATCACCCCCAAAGGCCGCAAGATATTTGACCATCTTATCACCGAAAGCTTTGTTTCTATCGAGCGCCCGTTTTTCAACATTGATCTTTCCTTGTATTTTCTCCAGTATGTCGATAAAAAGATCGCCCGCAGAAAACTTAAAGGCCGTGTGATTTTTTTAAGGAGAATCAGGCGGAATTTAGACAAATTTATACAAAAAAAGTCCTCCGGATCTTCCCCCCACCTCAATATTATTATCGAACATGACCGCGACCTCGTTGAAGCCGAGATCAAATCCACCACCCGTTTGATTGATACATTGGAATAATTCTCATTGATTTTTCATAAACTTCCTAATATTTCTTGAAAGGGATTGACGCATGGAGGTCAGGAGGGTAATATAAAATTGTCATGACGGATGCAGACGAGAAAATCGGATTGTTGAAAGATTATTTCACCGGGAGAACGGACGTTCTCATGGCCTTTGTTTTCGGTTCGCAGGCCAAGAAACGGGCAGGAGGGGTTTCCGACTGGGATATTGCGGTGTATTTTCACCCCGTTTCGCAGGAAATCGAATGGGAAAATGACCGCGACTATCCCGAAGAAAGTCAAATCTGGGGGGATCTTATTGCCCTGCTTAAGACAGATAAAGTCGATCTGATCGTATTAAACCGTGCGCCGTCCAATATCGCGGCATCGGCTATACAGGGGATGCCTTTGGTGATGAGGGACCGGAGGATTTACCTCGAATTTATGCTGATTGTGACACGGGAGGCTGAGGATTACCGCCAGACAGCAGAAGAATATGCCGAGATTTATTGGCGGTCATCTTCATTAAGCCGGGAGGACTGCGATGTTCTTAACCGGCGGCTTATTTTTCTTGATTCGGAATTAAGAGATGCAGATAAATTTCATGCCCTTACCCGTCAGGAATATGAAAGCGACAGCATGAAAAGGAGACAGGTTGAGCGGTGGATTGAAAATTTAATGAATGCCGCCATTGATATTTCTAAGACAATTCTTGCCAGTGAAAAACGGCCTGTGCCTTCCACATACAGGGAGATCCTCCGTATGATAGGAACCCTTTCCGCTTTTCCGGAGAATCTCGGAGAAAAATTGGCCACGTGGGCTGAATTGCGTAATATCCTTGCGCATGAGTATCTGGACATTCGCTGGAAACGCATCGAAGATTTTGTTAAGACAAGTGTCCCGTATTTTGAAGGGCTTATTAAAGGCGTAAAGGACAATTTCTTGTAGTATCAAAATCCGAAGAATTCCCCGGATCTTCCCCACACCTCAATATTATTATCGAACATGACCGCGACCTCGTTGAAGCCAAGATCAAATCCACCACCCGCTCGATCGATACGTTGGGATAAAAGTCCCGAGGGACTTCACCCCTTCGGAGTTCGCAATGACGGTGGGTGACGAAATCCCCCGACTCTATAAATAAATATAAAAGCACTTCCTTTCAATAAAAACTATACTAAAATAAAGTAGTATCCAGTTTCATAACTCTCTGACCCACTTAATGTGGGTACTCTTTACCTGTGCCCCGGCTTTTGGGGTACGACATTTTCTGAATATAAGGGAGTTAGGAACTTACGGAACGTCACAATAGGGTACATTTATCCAGGTGGATTTTATGCAAGAGGAGAAGGAAACAGGGACTAACATATTTTCTGTTTTAAACAAAAGTCTTATTTTTCTCGTCGGGATTCTGTTCTTTTATTCAGGATACAGGGCCGTCTTTATTCTGAAAAGTACAGACGACGCCTCGTTAAGGACAAAGAGCGTTTTTGAAGAGGTTTCGTCTGTCCGGGAGATTGCCCTTGTTGAACCCAAACCTTACCGTTACTACGCGCGGCAGTTTGAGAAAAAAGATATTTTTAAGTTATCTCCAATAGTCCCGGCACAAGAGAAAGGCCCGGAGACGACGAAAAGTCTTCCTGACGAACGCGAGTTTATGGAAAATTTAAAACTTACCGGCATTGTTTTGGATAATAATCCTGAGGCGATTATTGAAAATCTCAAGACAAAGGAAACATTATTTTTGCATAAAGGGGATCGTGTCCACGGGGCTGTTGTGGAAGATATCCGGGATGGGAAAGTCATACTAAGATATCATAATAAGATGCTGAAATTAGAATAATAATGAAGGGATGTCGTTTGAGGAAATATAAGTTTATTATAACGGCCGTGTTGTTTATCTGTGGTCTGAGCTTATGGGACGTCGGCTGGATTAAGGCCGATGACCGGGCATTGACCGTCAATGATGCCCTGAACCATTTCGCGGTTCGGGATGTCCCTGAAACACAGGAGGCCGTGGGAAAGAAGCGCGCTATGATTGATGTCCTGGATTTGAAAAATGCGGATATCATTGACGTGCTTAAGATAATCGCGGAGAAGAGTGGTTTGAATATCATGGCAGGCCGGAGTGTCAAAGGCCGTGTCAGCATGTATTTTAAAAATATCGATGTCATGGATGCCTTACAGGTGATCCTGGATTCCCACGGCCTGGCGTTTTTTGAGGAAGAGGGCATTGTCCGGGTGATGACGGAAAAAGACTTTGAGTTAAAATACGGGTATCGGTTCGGGATGAATTTGGAAACCACCATTGTGCCGTTGATGTATGCCGACGCACAGGAAACCGCGGCTATTCTCACCCAGATGAAAGGCATTTCCGGCCAGGTTATCATCGACAAGAATTCCAATTCGATTATTTTAAAAGATACGCGTAAAAATTTGAATATTTTGGAAAATATCATCATGGCGACGGATGTCCCGCTCATAACGAGGGTGTTTGAACTCACTTATGGATCGGCCGAGGCGTTGTCCGACAAGATCAGCGGAATGCTTACCCAAAATATAGGGCGGGTGGTGATTGACGAGCGTTCCAACAAGATTATTGTGACGGATATTGCCGAGAAAATATATAAAATCGCGGCAATTATCAATGTCCTTGATGAAAAGGAAGAGGAGGTCCTTATCGAGGCCAAGATTGTCCAGGTTGTCTTGAGTGACGACTATAAGATGGGCGTGGACTGGGAAGCGGTGATTTCCAATTATCATGGGATGGCTCTGACGGGTGACTTTGACATTCTGGAATCGTCCGATAAAAGAGGAAAGCTCGGCATCGGCACCTTGGCCGATGACAATTACACGGTTTTGCTGACAGCCCTTGAGATGGCGGGAACGACCAATATTCTGTCGAACCCCCGCATAACGGTTTTAAACAATAACGAGGCAAAAATCCTCGTGGGATCCACGGAGCCTTATATCACATCAACGACGGTAACCCCTGCTTCCGGGGCCACGACCACTTCCGAAAGCGTCAATTTTATCGAGGTCGGCGTAAAACTGCACGTGACCCCGACAATCCACAGGGACGGTTTTATTACCATGAAGATCAGGCCGGAGGTCAGTTCGGTGGTCAAGATGATTACGACAAGCAACAATAACACCATCCCTGTCGTTGAGACATCCGAGGCAGAGACCACAGTCATGATTAAAGACGGGGCCACTATTGTGATCGGGGGATTGATCAAAGACGAAAATATCAGGGTGGAAAAGAAGGTTCCCCTGCTCGGGGACATTCCGTTTCTCGGCATGGCCTTCAGGAGTGTTGATGATTCCAAAGAAAAGACCGAACTGGTGATCTTCCTGACCCCCCGGATTATATCCGGGGAGGATGAACCGCTTGCCTTTGATACCTTAACGCAATTTCCGGACATTTAATTCTCTTCAATATGACGACAAAGACAGAATTATTTCTGGGCCAATTATTCCTGAAGAAAAATATTATCACGAAAGAACAATTAGATACGGCACTGGAAAAACAAAAGGAAACCGGGGCACTGCTGGGGGTGACTCTCCTCGAACTCGGTTTTATTGAAGGCGAGACAATCTTCCTTCCGGTATTAGCCGAACAATTCGGCGTGGATTACGTCAAATTAAAACATATCCCCATTCCGCAGGATGCTGTTGACAGGATACCTTCCAAATTCGCCTCTCATTATAAAGTGATGCCTGTGGATTATCAAAAGGAGGAAGATACTCTCACGGTGGCCTTAACCGACCCGTCGGATATTCATACCGCGGACGGGATCGGGCAGATTGTCAAATCCAGGGTCAAAACCGTTCTGGCGGCGGAGAAAGATATTTTGGAGGCGATAAGGAAATATTACGGCGTGGGGGCGGAGACGATTGATCGGATGATAGAGGTCTCGACGGTTGAAAAAAGGGAGGATATCCGCACGGAAGATATTGATGATATCGATTCAGAGGCCTCTATCAGTAAA
>CBDUYP010000093.1:0-4658 GCA_965371485.1 uncultured bacterium | reverse complement strand
CCGTTAAACCAGGTCGATATCCTCGAGATGGCCCGCAAAGAGGCCGGAGAACTCACATCCCGTGACCCCGGGTTAAATCAGGGAGCGAACAAAAAACTCAAAGCCATTATCCGCAAACGCTATCCGGATTACATGGACATGGTGGAGGCAGGTTAACATGAAAATCATCGGTGGTGAACACAAGGGGCGGAATTTTTATATGCCCAAAGGGCTTCGGCCGACGCAGAATATGACGCGCAAGGCGGTCTTTGATCTTGTCGGGCATGATCTCGACGGCATCGAGTTCCTGGAACTTTTTGCCGGCAGCGGCGCTGTGGGTCTCGAGGCCCTTTCGCGGGGGGCGAAAAAGGTCACCTTTGTCGAGAGCGAGGTTAAGTGTCTGCGTGTTATTGAGGCGAATTTAGAGCTGTTGGGGTTTATGGGAAAAGACCTCTTGTCGCGGGCGTATGAAATTATTTATGGCGATGCCTTTGCCGCCATCAAGCGGTTTGCCAAACATGGCCGGAAATTTGATATGATCTTTCTGGATCCCCCTTTTGGACGGGGACTCGCCAAAAAGGCATTGAAAATCCTGGCGGCCTATGATATATTGCAACCGAATTGTTTCGTTATTGTTGAGGTCACTAAAAAGGAAGTCCGTCCGGACTTAGACGACAAATTTCAGCTTGTGAAACAAAGAAGATACGGGAGAGCGTTCCTGTTAGTTTATCAGCACGTGATCAATTGAATAATCCCCTGCCGTGCTCGACGCGCCTATACGGAAAGACGGGCTAGCTGCGCGCGGCATGGGATTATTCAATTGATCACTCATAAGGATACAGAGGAAAATATGGGAAAGACAGCTATTTATCCGGGGAGTTTTGACCCTGTCACCAACGGGCATATTGACCTGATTCAAAGGGCGACACAGATATTTGACAAGGTGATTGTTTCCGTGGCGCATCATGTGCATAAAAAACCGCTGTTTGGTACTGAGGAGCGGTTGGATATGCTTCGGGAAGCGACGCAGGGGATAAAGGGCGTTGAGGTCACGTCTTTTGAGGGGCTGATCATCGACTACGCGCGCAGGAAAAATATCAATGTCCTTATCCGCGGACTGCGCATGATTTCGGATTTCGAATATGAATTCCAGATGGCCCTGACAAACCGGCGGCTGGCCGCGAATATCGAAACCGTCTTTCTTATGCCGTCGGAGAATTATTCCTTTCTCTCATCCACATTGTTAAAGGAAGCAGCCTCTTTGGGCGCGGATCTCTCTTCCTTTGTTCCCGGTTTTGTTGAGAAAAAATTGAAGAAACAATTGCAAAAAAATATTACCGATAAAGGTTGACTTTTTAGATAATGGCAAATAGAATACCAATGTTCTTCCTTCCGGACTGCTTTATTCAACCCCTTGGCCAAAGGTTGTCCCGCTTGCGGGATCGCCTTTGGCCAATATTTTAATTAGAGCAAGTTTACAGAATAGGGAATTATCAGATGGCTCATCCAAAACGACAGCATTCAACACAGAGAACCCGTAAGCGGCGCGCCTCCTGGAAGGCCGATATGCCGTCGATGGGCCCCTGTCCACAATGTCAACGGCCGATTACTTCTCACAAAGTGTGTCCCTTTTGCGGGTCTTATAAGGGCAAACCGGTTGTGGAAATTAAAGTCAAAAAGAAGAAGAAAAAAGCGAAGTGAAGATCGTTATTGATGGCATGGGGGGTGATCATGCCCCTGAGGCGATTGTTGCCGGATGCGTTGAATCGGTTAATGAATTCGGCGTTCACGTTGTCCTTATCGGCCGTCAGGACGCGCTTCAAAAAGAACTCAAGCAGCACAACTATCCCGAAGAAAAGATCGAAATCATCCACGCGCCCGACGTTATTGGCATGGATGAACCTGCCACGGTCAGTATCCGTAAAAAACGCAATTCTTCCATTTCGTTGGGAATTAATCTGCTCAAAGATCCCCAATACAGCGCCTTTATCAGTGCCGGCAACACCGGTGCGGTTGTGGCCGCTTCAACCATTAACCTCGGCATGCTTCCGGGGGTGGACCGCCCCGGCATAGGACTGGTCATCCCGACCGTAAAAGAATTCTCATTTCTTATCGATGTGGGAGCCAACACAGATCCCAAACCCCAGCACCTCCTGCAATCCGCGCTGATGGCGGATGTTTATGCCAGAGAGGTTTTAGGCGTTGCAAATCCGACGATCGGTTTGCTTAATATCGGTGAGGAGGCCAGCAAGGGAACGGATTTCTCAAAAGAAACGCATAAACTCATGGCTGGCCGGCTCAAGAATTTTATCGGGAACATTGAGGCGAATGATATTTTTTCCGGGAAATGCGATTGTATTATCAGTGACGGCTTTGTCGGGAATGTTGTCATAAAGGTCTCGGAGGCTTTAATGGAAAGCGCGGGCGCTCTTCTGCGGCGTGAGATTAAAAAGAGCCCCCTTGCCATGATCGGCGCCTTTCTGATGAAATCCCGCCTTCAGCATATCAAACGCCACGCGGATTATTCCGAGTATGGCGGGGCCCCGCTTTTGGGGGTGAACGGTATTGTCATGATAAGCCACGGGCGGTCAAGCCCCAAGGCCATCAAGAATGCCATCCGCGCGGCCCGACGGGAAATTGAACATAATATCATTGAGAATATGATGAAAGAGATAGGCGGCCCGCGATGAAAAACGTCGGCATTATATCCGTAGGAAGTTTTCTTCCCAAAAAGATTTTAACAAACGCGCATCTTGAGAAAATGGTGAATACCTCTGACGAGTGGATTATCACGCGCACCGGTATCCGGGAGCGCCGCATTGCCACCAAGCACGAGCGCAACAGCCATTTGGCTATTAAAGCGGCGAAGGATGCCTTAAAAAGAGCAAAACTCAACCCGGCGAGAATCGAGCTTATTATTGTTGCAACCATCAGCCCGGACAGCAACTTTCCGTCGGTGGCGTGTCTTGTTCAGAAGGCTATCGGAGCCAAAGGTGCGGCTGCTTTTGACATCAGCGCGGCGTGTTCCGGGTTTCTTTACGGGATCACAACCGCGAAACAGTTTATCCAGAACGGAACATATAAAAACGCGCTTGTCATTGCCTCGGAAAAAATCACATCGCTGATCGACTGGAACGACCGCGATACCTGTGTGCTGTTCGGCGACGGGGCAGGAGCCTGTGTGCTGGCGCCGGTGAAGGGGAAGAAGGGAATCATCTCCGACTTTCTTCATGCCCAGGGGCAATTCGGGAGCCTCATGTCGGTTATCGCCCAGGACCGCGAATCATTATGCCAGAAAAATAATCCCGTGGCACAGCCTTATGTGGTCATGCAGGGCAAGGAGCTCTTTAAAATCGCTGTTAACTCCATGGCTGAGGCTGTTAAAATTGTGGTTAAAAAAGCCAAGCTGAAACTTTCGGATATCGATTGTGTTGTCCCGCATCAGGCTAACGACCGTATCATTTCGGCCGTAGCCAGAAAACTCAATATCCCCAAGGACAAGATTTTTATCAATATCGACCGTTACGGAAATATGTCTGCCGCGTCCATTGCTGTCGCGTTTTATGAAGCTGTTGAGCAGAAGAGGATTCGAAAAGGGGACAATGTTGTCCTTGTTGCCTTTGGCGCCGGCTTAGTCAGCGCAGCGAATGTTATAAAATGGTGAATGTTGCTCTTATATTTCCGGGTCAAGGGGCGCAGAAAGTCGGGATGGGGCGGAAATTTTATGAATCGTCTCCCGAAGCCAAAGCTGTTTTTGAGCAGGCCGATTCTGTTTTAAAAAATGGTTTGAAAGACGTTATCTTTGAAGGCCCGCAGGAGAAACTCACCTCAACCGCGTATTGTCAGCCGGCCATTTTGACAATGTGTGTGGCCGCGCTTAAGGCATTGGAAGCTCATTCCAAATATCAAAATATCTCTCCTCAATTTGCCGCGGGATTAAGTTTGGGCGAATATTGTGCCCTGACAGCCGCGGGCGCGCTTTCTTTTGAAGACACTCTCAAACTCGTGGAGCGGCGTTCTTTTTACATGGAAGAGGCAACAAAGAATGCTTCCGGAAAGATGGCCGCCATCATCGGGCTGGACAAGGACAAGATTTGCGCGATATGTCAGGAGACAGGCGTCGAGATTGCCAATTTCAATTCCCCCCAGCAGATCGTCATTACCGGGCATGCCGAAAAGGTTGAGGCGGCCTCAAAATTATTAAGTGAAAGTGGTGCTAAAAGCGTTATTCCGCTGGATGTCAGCGGGGCATTCCATTCCGCCCTGATGCAGCCGGCCGCGGAAAAGTTCGCGGCAGAAGCCAAAAAAGTCACAGTTCATGCCTCTAAGTTTCCTGTCATCAGCAATGTCGACGGCCAACCCGAGGCCACCCCTGAGGACATCCGGAGGAATCTCGCCCGTCAAATCACCTCATCCGTGCAGTGGGTCGATTCCATCAAATATATGGCAGCTCAGGGCATCAGCGATTTCATCGAAATCGGCCCGGGCAAAGTCCTCAAAGGCCTAATCCGCCGCATCGATTCCTCCCTGAAAGTCTACAATATCGAGATTCCCGAAGATATCGAAAAACTGCCGTAAAATCAAAGACAGAAAAGATTGTTTTGATTTAGTTTGTGCTTTGCGCATGGTATACTACAAGTAAAGAGTTAACGGAGGCGATGGGCAATGATTAAAAGAGC
>CBDUYP010000092.1:0-4680 GCA_965371485.1 uncultured bacterium | reverse complement strand
AACCAGCTGAGCTACCTCGCCAATAAATTTTATAGTACAGGAATTTTTAAATTTTACGTGAAACCGGATGAAATGGCAAGGAGTATTAATACAGCGTATTAATAATTCCAACTGACAAGTTTGTTGTTATCAAAATAAAGCCGGATGGGTTGCCAGCTTTCTTCATCTTTCTTATCCATCACCTTTTCATAGGTCCAAACTTGAAAAGAGCCTGTTGCGGAGGCGGACTGAAAAATATCATCGGGTTCCCCGAATGATTTCTTAATGGTTTGAAGAGACGTCCCTTTTTGTAAAGTATGCGCTGTGATTTTTGCATGAAGATCTTCGTATTTTTCCTTTTTTAATGCAATGGTTTCCTTCTCCTTTAACAGTTTATCCTGATTTTGAAGGAATGCGCAGCCGGTCGTTAAGGTGAGGATAAGGACGGGGTAAAGATAATATGCACAAGGGGACGGTTTAAACATAAAAGATAATATATAATAACGTCAGCACAATGGAGTAGGATGCGAGGTAAAAATCATTAAAATAAAAAAAGTCTGTTATTCTTTCGCCGAATGAAGAAGGAATCTGCATGGTTTCGCTGACAACGTCACCGGAATTGTATAAATCGGTTACCTCCGACTTTTTCAATCTTAGAAATTGATTAGCAATACGATAAGCCTGGAGTTTTTTTTCTTCAATCAGGTCCATGACCTTTTTTTCGGAGGTGCCCAGAAGCTGTGCGGTTTCCCGTACGGATATGTATTGACCGGATGCCATTACTACTTAACCATTTCCGTTGAGGCCCAATGATCAATTTGCTTTCTCTCAAAGGCCCATGAGTCGCCGTTCCTGGTCGCGGGGATCTTGCCGGTGTCGGCGAGTTCGAGAATGGAGGACGAATCGATTTCTAAATATTTGGCAACCCCATCAATGTCCAGGGTATCTTCTTTTATCGGAGCCTCTTCTTTCATTTGACATTTTCCCTGAAAAATGGCCCCTTCGACGATGTTGAGTTTAGGTGTTGTAATGTTCCCTATCAAGACGGCCGTTGGCATAATGACCAGCATTTTTTTTGCGATGACGTCCCCGATGACCTTGCCGGCAACAACGATATTGTCTCCTGTGATATGCGCTTCCACAGAAGCGGGACTCCCGATGGTAAGCGTCCCTTTAGCCTCAAGCGTTCCGGTAAAGGTGCCATTGATTTTAAGGTCCACGCTGTCTTTAAATGACAGTGTCCCCTGCATTTGGGCATTGATCTCGATACTTTTTCCGGTCGGTTCGTTTGATTGTTTACGTCTCATGAGTGCCATGGGAACCTCCTTTTTTAGGATAACTTATTTTGAGTCTGCGTTCTATTGAACGCAGGCCGATGAGCACAAGAAATACGACAACCGCAACAACAATTGCGCCGGTATAATGACCGGCCCCGACGGCTATCCCCAACCCGGCGACGATCCAAAGGGTGGCCGCGGTTGTCAATCCGGAAACCTGTGTTCCCGCGCGAATAATGGTTCCTGCACATAAAAATCCGACTCCCGTGATGACCCCGGTGAGCATTCGTGTCGGATCAATAACCGTTATATCGCCATATATATCAAAAATGTGGAAGGAAGTCAACACGATCAGCGCGGATCCCACCCCGACCAGAACATGGGTGCGAAGTCCTGCCCCTTTTTGACGCAGCTCTCTCTCCCCCCCGATCAAACTGCTCAAAACGACAGTTAACACAATTTTAAAAAGTAATTCTAAAAGTTCATTAAACACATCCGGCTCCTTTCATCGTTTCTATTATAGACACAAATACAAATACGAAAATTATTATTTATTATTTTTTCATCAGGTGATAACCGAGACCGGCAATCATAGCGGCATTGTCGACGCACAGCGGCATGGGAGGAAAAAATACGTCAATATGGAATTTCTGTGCTTGGCGGGTTAATCTTTTTCTCAAAGTGAAATTAGCGGCAACTCCGCCGCCGACGAGCAAGGTTGTCACTCTCCGTTTGAGACAGGCATCAATGGATTTTTTGACCAGGATCGAGACAACGCTGTCCTGAAAGGCATACGCCACAGACGCGACATTGAAACTTTTTTGATTTTGATGTTTGCGTTTGTAATAAAGGACAGCGGTTTTGGTTCCGCTAAAACTGAAATCAAAACTTCCCGGAAGCTGCGCGCAGGGAAAATGGATATCTTGTTCTTTTTTTCTCCCCCGGGCTAAGCGGTCAATAACCGGACCGCCGGGATACCCGAGATCCAGGATTCTTGCGACCTTGTCAAAAGCTTCTCCTGCGGCATCATCGCGGGTTTGGCCCAAAAGCCGATAATGGGTGAAATTCTTGATATGGTAAAGACTCGAATGTCCTCCGGAGACGATGAGCCCGACCGCCGGCAGTAAAGTCCTTTGCCTTTTGCGGGATAGAAAGTTCGCGTAGAGATGCGCTTTAATGTGATCAACCTCAACAAGCGGTTTGTTCGTTGCGAAACTTAAGGCCCGGGCGAAAGACAATCCCACCAACAGAGAGCCGATAAGACCCGGAGAACGGGTTACGGCAATCGCATGAATATCTTTGAGGGAAAGACCGGCCTTCTTAAGAGCGGTTTGAATGACAAGATGGATCAGCTCTATCTGTCGCCGGGATGCGATCTCCGGGATAATCCCGCCGTATCTTTTGTGATCAGGGAGACTCGAAACGACCATGTTCGAGAGAATATCTCTTCCATTTTCGACGACGGAAGCCGCGGTTTCATCACAAGATGTTTCAATGCCGAGAATTTTCATCGAACGTCTGGTACACCTGTATTCCTTTAATAACGCCGATTGCGCCCTGGACTTGATTGTCATTCAGGAGGCGTTCTCTTGTTTCCTGATCTTTTTTAGAAAGCTTGACTTGATCCGGATCTTCGGATTTCCGGATTTCAACATCATCAAAAATCTTCTCAACATCATTTTCTTTCTTTTCGGCCTTGTCATCCGTTTTGGGGGGATATTTGATTTCAACTTCAATGTCCGGGGTGATCCCCGTGCCGTGGATGGAGCGGCCGGATGGGGTGAAATATTTACTTGTTGTCAATCTCAGGCCCGAACCATCCGGAAGAGGAATAACGGATTGAACAGACCCTTTCCCGAAGGATTGTGTCCCCAAAATCACGGCGCGCTTGTTATCCTGCAAGGCGCCGGCGAGGATCTCACTCCCCGAGGCGCTTCCTTCATTAATGAGGACAACCATGGGCCAGTCAAGAACTTTATTGCGGCCGTTTCTTGATTTTGTTTCCATCGTCTGGGTGGCGCGTCTTCCCTTTGTTGAGACAATGAGTTGTCCGGGCGGAATAAATTCTTCCGTGATGTGGATGGCGATGTTTAATAATCCGCCGGGGTTATTGCGCAGATCCAGGATAAGACCTTTGGCGCCTTCTTTTCTGAGTTTCGCCAGGGCCTTGCGGAATTCTTTGTGAGAGTCTTCTCTGAATTCCGTTAAACGGATGTAACCGATGTCGTCCTTGAGAATTTGGGTATCCTTAACATCCTGAATCTGGATGATTTCTCTGACAATGGTAAAATCATGCAGTTTAAATTCCTTTTCCCTTAAAACAGTGATGTTGATTTCCGTCCCCGGCGCTCCGCGCAGTTTTTTCACAGCTTCGCTGAGCGTTATGTTTTTTGTCAATTCATCTTCAATCTTAACGATACGGTCACCGGCCTTGATCCCTGCTTTCCACGCGGGCGTGTCGTCAATCGGCGTGATGACAGTCAGAAGACCGTCCCGTATCGAGATCTCAATGCCTAATCCGCCGAACTTCCCCTGCGTCTCGGTTTTGAGTTCTTTGTAGTCCTCCGGGTCCAGGAATTGGCTGTGCGGGTCTAAAGATGAAAGCATGCCGCGCAGAGAACCGTAAATGAGATCCTCGGGCGTTTTTTCATCAACGTATTCGGATTGAATCGTGGTCAGGGCGTAACTGAACAGTTCCACCTTGGAGTAAAGCTCGTCCATGTCTTCACTGCTTATTTGCGACACGGCAAGTGTGGCCACGGATAAAAACAAAACAGATACCAGTAGAACCGGAAAGAAGTTCTTGCAGCGTTTCTTACTCATGAGATGAGTCTCCTTTTTATGATTTCCCCTGCTTTTTTCGGGTTAGCCTTGCCCTGGGTCTTGCGCATCGTTTGTCCGACAAGAAACCCTAAGGCGCTTTCTTTTCCCTGTTTGATTTGATCAACAATTTTCGCATTGTCCGCAATGACGTCATCAATGATCTTTTCTAACATCGTATCATCAGATACCTGCGCCAACCCTTTTTCTTTTATGATTTCTTCGGCTGTCTTTCCGGAGTCAATAATCATTTTAAGGATGTCTTTTCCGGTCAAATTGCTGACAACCCCCTCTTCGACCTTGGCAACGAGATCCGTAAAGGTCTCCGGTTTTAAATGGATATCGGCAATGGAGGCCTTTCGTTTATTTAACTCCTGCTGTAAAGGACCGATCATCCAGTTGCAGATCTTTTTAATCTGTAGGGAACGCAGATCTGCGTTCCCTACGCTTTCTTCAAAGAAATCAGCAAGCTCTCTGTCTTGTATGAGTATTTGAGCGTCATATTCGGACAACTTGTATTTTTTAAGGAAACGATTGAATTTATCCGCAGGGAGTTCAGGCAAGGATTTCCTGATGGCCTCAATCTCTTTTTCCGCGACAGTAA
>CBDUYP010000091.1:0-4840 GCA_965371485.1 uncultured bacterium | reverse complement strand
AAGCTGCTCCATTCCCTTGGAGTACGTCAGGGTTTTATTCCGCCTCATCCGCGGCCGGGTTTTCAGGCATTGCGGCAATCCGGGTTTACAGGGCAGGACCGGCAGATATTAGAAAAAGTCAGCCGGAAAAATCCACAACTGCTTTTAACATGTTCCAGTGCTTCAGCGATGTGGACGGCTAACGCGGCAACCGTCTCACCGTCGAGTGATACACACGACCGCCGTGTCCACATCACACCGGCAAATTTGGCTTCGCAAAAACACCGAGCTATTGAATCTGCGGAAACAACGTCGTTACTCCGGATCATTTTCCGGGATACGAATGTTTTTAATCATCATGCCGCCTTAGCCTGTGATGATATCTTGTTTGATGAAGGTGCTGCCAATCATATGCGTCTTGGCGAATCACACGGTGACAAGGGGATCGAGGTCTTTGTTTTTGGAAAGGATCGAACAGAGACGCAGCCGACAAAAATCTATTCGGCCAGGCAAAGTCTTGGGGCCTCGCGTGCCAACGCCGGATGCCATCAACTTTCAACCGACGCGCTTGTCTTTGCCCGTCAGAATCCAGAGGTCATTGATGCAGGGGTTTTTCATAATGATGTGATCGCGGTCGGCAATGAAAATGTTCTGCTGTATCATGAACGCGCTTTTAGAGAAAAAGATATCGTGATCGGGGATATTCGAAATAAATTCATGAAACTGTCCGAAAAGAACCTTCATCTGATCGAAATCACCGAAACGCAATTATCTGTTCAAAGCGCGGTGCAGTCTTATTTGTTTAACAGCCAGATTGTGACTCTTGCGGATCCCCGCCAGTCACGCCTGCGGCGGACTCCGCAAGAGGCGGAGGGGCGGGACAGGGGCACGATGGCATTGATCGCGCCGGAAGAATGCCGGGATGGGGGCAGGATAGAAGCCGTGATTTCCGCAATTGTTGACGGAGATAATCCGATCCATGTTGTCCATTTTGTTGATTTAAAGGAAAGCATGCGCAACGGCGGAGGGCCTGCCTGTCTGCGCTTGCGTGTTGTGTTGACACAAGAGGAGGAAAGGGGAGTGCATCCCGGGTTTATCCTTAACAACGACGGATTTGTCAAGATAGAACAATGGATCACAAAACACTATCGCGAGAAATTGCATATTAATGACCTGCGGGACTATTCTCTCATAAAAGAATCCCGCGCCGCCCTGGACGAATTGACCCGGATGTTGGGGCTCGGGTCGATTTATGATTTCCAAAAATGAATTTAAGATTGACTATTCCACGGAATCATGCAACAATTTTAAAAATTTGAATAATTTTTTAAGGAGGACGTCATGAAATTAGCATCCTGGATTCCTGAATATTGGACCGAAGAGCAAAAGCAAGTCTGGAATAATCTTGACCTTCACTGGCAGAGTTTGATCAGCGGGAACATTAAAGAATTCCTGAAATTTATCCATCCGGATTTTGTCGGTTACGGCCATGAAAGTCCTTTACCGGTGGATAAACCCTGGCTTGAGAAATGGGTGGGGTTCTGGACCAAGTCTACTGATATCCTTATTTGCGAGTTGCGCCCTATCCATTTAAAGATGCACGGGCGTATCGCTGTTCTGCAATACTGCATTTTTACCATCGAGAAGAGTCAAGAGGGAGTCAAACGTGTCATCCGGCGTTACACGATGACATGGATGCGGCAAGAGGACCGGTGGGTCGTCATTGCAAGCCACAACAATCTGATGAGCCATTCAGGATAGATCATATAAAGAGGTACCTGCAACACACCACAACGTTTTTTAAGAAAGCGCTTTCCCCAGCACCGCTCCTACCCTTGTTTTCCCTGAAATAGATATGTTACACTTTTAGTATGAAGACGAGAATAAGACAAATAGCGGTTTTATTCTTTTTCGGGTTTTTTGTGTTCAATTTTCTCCCGGAACGCTTGGAGGCGATGATAAGCCCTCATCCTATACAGCTTTATGAAAGGGGTGAGGCCGGCCTTAAAGCGTATCATGGGGATCCGGCACAGCTGCATGAAGCACAAAAGTCCTTTAAGGAATTGCTTCAAAAATACCCTTATTCTCCCTTTGGCTATTTAGGGATGAGCCGCATTCATACCATTAATGCTTACCGTTACGGGACCCATTATAATATGGAGGAAATTCGTGCCAAGGCATTGCCTTTTGCCATAAAGGCTTTGGAATTGGGGCCGTCTATTAAAGCTGTCCATGAGAATTATGCTATTTTTGAGCGGATATTCGACCAATTTGCCATCAATCAAAAACAGGCCCAGGATTCTTTATTGTCGTCCCCTGAAGATGCTGCGACATATTTTGTTGTTGCCGGTTTCCTGCGTAATCAGGGCGAATATGCAAAGGCTTTAGGGTATTATAAAACAGCTCTCACAATGTCGCCGTCACAATCCATGCGGTTGAGAATCTTCAAGCGAATTGCCCTCATTTATTCGGAAAATTATCAGCAGGCGGAAGAGTCTGTTAAATATTATAAACAAGCTTTGAAAATCCGGGAGGATAGCTCTGTGCACTATAATTTGGGGAATTTATATTATAAACAGGGTGAATATGAGAGAGCTTACAGTCATTTTAAGCACGTGATTGACCTAAGACCCCAGGATTCAAATGCTTATTATTTTGCCGGCCGGTCAGCGCAGTCGTTAGGAAACACGGATTTGGCTAAGGATTATTATAAAAAATACCTGCAACTCGGGATCGATAATCAAAAAGCCGATTGGATACGTAAAAACATGCCTGAGTTTCCATCCCGCATAGAATAGTTGTAATCCCCCACCTGTCCTTTTTTACCTTTATTTTTGAGAGAATGCTGGTAGAATAGCGTTATTATTATCGGCAAATTCCCATTACGTCTCCGCATGATAAAATTTACACAAACAGCTCTTGTTTCCCTTGTATTCTTAAGTCTGTTTGTGTGTCCGCTTCACGCGGATTCTTCTTCTGATCTTGTGGTTGCCCGGTTTGTCAATGCCCTCCTTGCCGACTCTTCCAATACGACTGCCAAGAAATATTTAAAAAGAATCGCGAAAAGTGACGCTGTGCGCACAAAGCGGCAGGAATTGTCGTTATTACGGTTTATTGAACTCATCGACTTCTCCGATTCTCTTAAATCCCGCATAAAATATTTGCAGACCACCAACACGCGGTTTATGGAGTTTATTCTAAAAGACGGGAAGTCTGATGAGTCCATAATGAAATCAGCCCGGTCGATTCAGGCAAGGATTCCTGATGCCATAAATTCATATAGAAAGCGACCCGCCATTCTAAGGCGTGTTCAAACACTGAAAACGCTTAATATCACGAAGTTAAATCAGGCACTTGTCAGGGAAAAGAGAGGATTGATGAGGCAGCTGGACATGCTTCGCAATATTCATACTCAGTTAAGGCCGATTAAGATAAAGGCTGCGAAGAACCTGATAGTTTCAAAAAAGCAAAAATTTCCAAATAGATTCACACAACAGATTGATGAAATAAAATTAAAATTGGTTGAGACAGACAGGCGTGTCGGTGAACTCACCGGCGAACTGGCAAAGATGTCGCTTGAGTTGTATGAAAAAAACAATCTTCTCCGGGATAAGGATAGTCGTATAACACTATTTGAAGACAACCTTGTCGATGCCCGGGAACGGCTGAATTTGGTCCAGCGGATTATTAAGGAAAAGGACAAAGATATTCATATCCTCGAAAAAAAGATCGCCGATCCTCAGAGCGGTATCATGCCGCAAGCAAACCTGGCCAGGATCCAATCCCTGGAACAGCAATTCCAGGATCTTAATGAGAAACACTCACGTATGGAAAAATTATTGGCGAAGAAAGACAGCACAATTTCTCAATTAAAAGAAACGGTTTCATCGAAAAACAGGAAAATTCTGATTTCCAGGAAGGCTTCTTTGTTGAAAAGCAGGGGATTGGTTCAATTAGACGGCATTGTGCAGATATATAGAGGGAGGCTGAAGGATACATACGTTGATTTAATGGAGAAAACAGAGAGGGTTAAACGGCTCGAAGATAAATTGATGCAGATGGAACGCGTGAAAGAAAGCGGCCGATGGGATTTTTCGCATCCTGTGCTGGGAAGTCTTCGGGGGGTAAAATAATATGCGTGTCATAATACGGAGTTTGTCGTTGATCTTAACGATAGGGATGCTGTTGGCATCTCCTGCGCAGGGTGACAACCTGCTGAGAAACTCGGTTGTTAAGGTCTTTGTGACCTCGAATGAGATGGATTACTATCGACCGTGGCAATCCCGGGGGAGTTCGTCCACATCCGGGTCAGGGTGCATTATTTCAGGAAATCGTATTTTAACGAACGCCCATGTTGTCAGCGACAATACGTTTATTCAGGTACGCAAAGAAGCCACTCCCAAGAAATACACGGCAAAGCTCGAAGCCATCGGACACGATTGCGACCTGGCGATATTGAGTGTGGATGATCCTGAATTCTTTGAAGGGGTGACTCCTCTTGAATTCGGGGATCTGCCCCGTCTGCAGGATACGGTCACGGTCATCGGTTTCCCGCTGGGGGGTGACAAGCTTTCGGTCACAGAAGGGGTTGTTTCCAGAGTCGAGATCGTTGCTTATACGCAAAGCGGGAAAAAATTGCTGGCCGTGCAAATCGATGCGGCTATTAATCCGGGTAACAGCGGAGGGCCTGTTTTAAAAGATGGAAAATTGGTCGGCATCGCCATGCAGGTTATCAGCAGCAGTCAGAATATTGGCTATATGATTCCCCGGTCTGTCATTGATCATTTTCTGAAGGATTTAGAAGACGGGGATTACAACGGGTTCCCGACCCTTGGCATCAGTTTTCATAATACGGAAAACA
>CBDUYP010000090.1:0-4845 GCA_965371485.1 uncultured bacterium | reverse complement strand
TATTTTGTTAAACGTATTCATAGGGATTTGGGTGGTGCCGAATTTTTCATAGGCCTTTGTGTAGACACGATCCCAAAATTTCTTCCCCAATTCATTCTCGGGATACATCAACGAGGCTGTTAACTGTTTTAAAATATAATCCTGGGCCAGGAGGTCGCGGCCCATCTCGGTATCCCCGAGACCATTAGGGATAATGCGGTCTTTTTCATACGGAGAAAGATTGACCCACATCTCCTCTTCCGGGACTGTCAGGGCAGCGAGAAAATACTTGATTAATTTCCGGGCCTCTTCTTTGAAAGCATCCCCTTTTAAATCAGTATCCCCTGTCCCAACAATAAAGTCGAATTCCAGGGAGTTCTCCGGATGGATGGTGATGCCTTTGATCAAGGGCGGGGTAAAGCTGTCTGTCACGGGAACCATGGTGCCGGGAACAGGAAGATTTAAGACGGTCGCGGGAACAATCTGCGCTGAGGCTGTTCGTGGCGGGGTAATCACGCTAAAGATAAACGTAAAGGCCACAAAGGCGGAAAGAATCCGATACGGTAAAGATATCCGTTGTTTTTGAAGATAGATATTCATAATTTATGTATCTCTGATCGACTTATAGGAAGTATGCCATATATTTTGGAGAAAACAAGGGCAGGGAGTGTTTATGAGATGTTCATAACTTATTCACATACAATGGGATAGGAGCCTTCTAAAAATTTTTTTGTAACGGAAGAACTTTTTACTCATAAACAACCGCAAACCCCTTGTCCAGCAGCTCCTGATTGAGGAAAGTACCCTTGCGGGCAAGGGCGTGAAGGTCACTTTGACCGGACGAATAAAAGATATCAGCCAGACGGCGGCCGTATTTATCAGGAGAATAGGTTTTAATAACAATAAAAGGGCATTTTTCTAACCTTGAAACAACATATTGCTTTGCCTCTACCCCTTCCAGCGTTTTCCGCTCCGGCGCATTGATGCCTCTTAACCGCAGCCGTTGAGATACCCAAATACCAAAACCGCAATCCACGTGAGCAACAAGAGTGTCGGCATCCACAACTTTTGCAAGCACAGCCTTAAAGGTAAAAAGCTGCTTTTTATCGGAATACGTTGTTGTCAAAGCATAACTGTTCCCGGTTTTCTGCGATTTAACAATATATCCCCCCTTGATCTTGATGTTGCCGGGCGTCTTAATAGTCTTTCGTACCTTAAATCCGCAGTCTACCAGCACCTCATGCGTATCAAGCCCTATTTTGTCAATCTGTATCACCGGATAAACAAACAACTTCCCGCGGACAAGCGGCAGTTTGGCCGGACCATATTTTCTCTTGGTAGGAATCCGCTTGGGATGCTCATCTTTCATATGCCGGATAAGGATCGCAAGCCTGTCTCCGCCGATATTTTCGCGGATGACGCGTTTTTCTAATTTTTGCCGCACATGATCCGGAGCGCCTGTCAAAATCCGGTATTGATTCCAGCTTAAAGGAGGGGCCTTGGGTAAATCCGGATAACATTTATAAAACTTTATTATTCTCTGAACAAAATTCACACTATGATCCAACCCGTTGGCAATTCGCGCAAGCTCCTGCCCATAGGGAATACTTCCCGGTTTCTCCATCGAGAGATATGTTGCGATATGCCGGCCGATATGCCAATAGGCCACCACCCTCTGGCGGTTGACCACCTGCTCGGCACGGGCCATCCCTTCCTGCAATTCCTTTTTAATGGCTTGCATCAACTGCGAGTAGGTTATCTGAACAAGTTTATGACGCATGGTGACCTCCACATTATTTATGAATATTCTCCCGCTCGGCCGTCAATTGCCTGATGCGGGATTCGGCAGCGCGCAGGTCTTTGGGGATCTGCTTAAGGCGCCGGCCGTATTCTTTAAGAGTGGCGGGATCTTTTCCAAAAGCATTGGCAAGGACACGCGCCTTGACATAACTTTCGGTCTCAAGCTCTTTCATCTCAGCCTTTAATTGCGTGACCTCTTTCTTGATCGCGGCGATCCGTTTCCGGGCCTCTTTATGCTGATGATGCGCGTTCTTAAGCTTTAAACTCTCTTTTTCCTCTTTCTTCTGTTTATGTTTCTTCTCTTTTGGTTTCGCTTTCTCAACGGCCGTCCCTTCCCCTGACATTTTTTTATCCAAATAATAATCCAGCCCGCCGGGATAGGCCTTAACGCGGCCGCCGTCCACGTCCACGATACAATCCGCAACCTCCTTAACAAAAAACAGATCGTGACTGATAAAACACAGCGTCCCTCCATAATTTTTGAATGCTTTGGTTAAAGCATCCACACCGTCGATATCCAAATGCGTGGTAGGCTCATCCAATAAAATAAAATTAGGCGGCTGAAGCAAGAGTTTGGCAAGGATCAGACGGCTTTTCTCCCCGCCTGATAAAACCTTGACGAATTTAAACACATCATCGCCGTGGAAATTAAACAAGCCGAGAAGACTGCGCATCTTAAGCGCCGGACACCCGCCGGAAACCGCCGAGGACATCTCCTCTATAACTGTCCGCCCGGGATTAAGGACATCGAGGCGCGTTTGCGAAAAATATCCCCGCTCAACCTTGTGGCCTAATTTTATCTTTCCCGAATCCGGTTCAAGGACGCCGGCCATCATTTTTAACAATGTGGATTTGCCCGCGCCGTTCGGCCCGACGAGACAGATCTTCTGTCCGCGGATTAATTCCATGTCCAGGCCGCTGTAAATCTGTTTTTCCCCATAAGACTTACTGATATTATCAATCGTGGCCACGGTATATCCGCTGGCCGACGCCTGAGGAAACTCAAAATCCTTGATACTTCTTCTCTCCTGCGGCAACTCGATCTTTTCCAAACGCTCGATCATCTTTCTCTTATTGCGCACGGCAGCCGCGCGGTTGGGCTGCGCGTGAAATCTTTGGGCAAAACGCTCCAGTTGCTGACGTTTGCTCTCAACGGCTTTTTGCCTCTTACCCAGGGTCTTGGCCGCGACATCCCTCTCCTCTTCATAGGCCCGGTAATTCCCTTTCATCTTTGTCATCTTGCCGTTTTCAAGGACAATCGTATAATTGGTAACGCCGTTTAAGAAAATCTTATCGTGCGAGATAATGATAAACGTTCCCCTGTAATTTGTCAGAAAGTCCTTCAGCCATAAAGTCG
This sequence comes from uncultured bacterium, assembly GCA_965371485.1. GTDB lineage: Bacteria > Omnitrophota > Gorgyraeia > Zapsychrales > JANLHA01 > CBDUYP01. The sequence goes on along the minus strand of CBDUYP010000090.1, from coordinate 1,709 downwards.
CGTCAAGATCAAGATAATTGGTGGGCTCGTCCAAAAGCAATACGTCATATTGATAAATCAACAGCTTCGCTAAAAGCGTGCGCATCTGCCAGCCGCCGCTTAAATGCAACACCGGGCGGTTAATGTCTTCTTTCTTAAATCCCAGGCCGGATAAAACCTTCTCGGCCTTATGTTCCAGTTTATAAATCCCGAGATGTTCCAGCTCATGCAGGATATCTCCGTAACGCATACCGCCGGCCTTATGGGCCTCTTCCAGTTTACTTTTTTCCTCCAAAAGATTCCTGATCCGCTTATCGCCGCTGGTCACCTCGTCGATCACCGTCCGTTCGGAGCTGAAATGCACCTCCTGGGGCAGATAACCGATATTCAGATTCTTCTGCATCTGAATACGCCCGGCAGAAGAGTCCATCTCTCCGAGAATAATAGAAAACAACGTCGTCTTTCCCGCGCCGTTAGGCCCGGTGAGCCCGATCTTTTCGTTCGCGTAGATGCTCAAACTCACATCCTTAAAAAGCGTTCTCTGTGTGAAATCTTTGGAAAGATTGCTAATGGTAATCATAATAAACTCTGCTCTTCTTTCGTTAACTCCCGGAATTTTCCGGTTTTGAGTGTTCCCAGCTTCAGCGGCCCTTGCTGAATTCGCTTTAAATAAATCACCTTATGCCTGACCTTATCCAGCATCAGCCGGATCTGGCGTTTGCGTCCCTCATGGATGGTCATCAAGAATTCCGTCGAGCCCTGCCCGTAGTGCACATCCCTGATCTTTGCGGGAGAAGTTTTCTTGCGATCAATAACAACCCCTTTTTCCAGATGCTTCTTGTCCTCCAAGCTCAACTTGCCGCTGACGCGTACCATATAAATCTTATCAACACAAAATCCCGGATGCGTCAGCCGGTAAACCGCGTCCCCGTCATTCGTAAAAAGCAACACCCCTTCGGTGTCTTTATCTAACCGTCCGGCCGGAACCAGGTGCGCATATCGGGAAGGCAGCAAATCAAAAACCGTTTTATCAGCGAAACGATCCGCCTTTGTGGTCACATATCCTTGAGGCTTATTTAATAAAATATACGCGTAAGACTTTCCCGCCACCCTTTTCCCGTCGACACAAACCTTGTCCTTAAGCGGGCTGACCGGAGTCGAAGGTTCCTGAATAATCTGGCCGTTGACGGCGACCTTCCCCTCCTGAATCACGTCAAACGCGCGCCGGCGCGAACAAACCCCGTTGCGTGATAAAAAGACTTGCAGGCGCACTTTCACTTTAGAGGCTTCGTTGTCTGACGGCTTCATAGAGCATAATCGCGGTTGAGTTTCCGACATTGAGAGAGTCGACTTTTCCCTTCATCGGGATTTGCACGCAGGCGTCGGCATTTTGCGTCCAGAAATCACTCAGGCCCTTCTGTTCACTTCCGACGACAATCGCCAAAGGCCCTTTCAGGTTCGTGTCAGTATAAACCGCATCCGCGGCCGGCGAGGTGGCGATAATCTTGACATTTTTCTCTCTTAAGAATTTCAATATGTCTTCCCGGGGACTCTGCACAATAGGGACGGCAAAAACCGTACCCATACTCGCGCGGATAATATTGGGATTGAAAATATCTATTTCGCCGTCGCTCACCATAACCATATCCACCCCGGCGCCGTCGCCCGAGCGGATAATCGCGCCAAGATTGCCGGGTTTCTCGATGCTTTCGGCAATGACCAATAAGGGG